>DASUYB010000058.1 GCA_036377595.1 Longimicrobium sp.
CATGGCCAGGCGCGCCAGGCGCGAGCGGGTCTCGCGCAGCACCGCGTCGCCGCCGAAGCCGGTCAGCAGCACGGGCGCGTGGGCCCGCGCGAGGTCCCACTGGTCCGCCTCGATGGCCATCAGCGCGCTGTCCACCGGCTCCGCCCGCTCCATCCGCGGGTCGTCCCCGAATCCCCCGAACAGCCGGTACTCGTCCACCGCGGTCCAGGTGATGGGAATCCCCAGCGCATTTCCCACGATCGTGGCGTACTTCCGCTCCTCGTCGGGGATCAGGCGCTCGTGGTACGCGGTGAAGGAGCGCAGATCCGCGGACGGCACCTCGCGGCGGACGAGCGCGGCGACGGCCGTCGAGTCCCGCCCGCCGCTCATGAAGATCCCCACGCGCCCCGCCGGGGTGCGGTCGCGCACCGCGGCAGCCAGGAGATCGACGAAGTGGTCGACGTACTCGCGGGTGCGGCGGTAACGCAGCGGCTCGTCCATCGGCAGCGACCACCATTTCCACACGCGGCACTTCCCGTCCTCCACCGCCAGCGCGTGCCCCGGCGGCAGCATATGGACGTCGCGGCGGACGGTGCGATCCAGGTCCCGCGCGTAGCCGTGGACGAGGAAGTCGGCGATCGCGAGCTCGTCCACCCCGCGGCCGGCGGCGGGATGGAGGAGAACGCAGTCGAGGGTGTTGGAGAAGACGAAGTCGCCGCCGGCGGCCGCGTAGTACAGCGGCTTGACGCCGAAGTGGTCGCGCGCGCAGAAGAGCCGCCGCCGCGGCGCGTCCCACACCGCGAACGCGAAGTCGCCCAGGAGATGGTCGACGCACGCGTCGCCCCACGCGCGGTAGGCGCGGAGGATCAGCTCCGCGGCGGGCGCGCCGGGGGATGCGGCCTCACCCGCGGACGCGAGGGCGCGCGCGAGGTCCCCACGCGCGTCGATCCGCGCGTCGGCGGTGATCCAGACCTGATTGTCGAGGGAGAACGGCTGCGGCGGGGGCGAAGCCTCATCCCCCGTGTCGAGGAGCGCGTGGGCGAGGCCGCAGCCGCCGAGCGCGCGGACGTGCTGCCCGTGGGGCCCGTGCCCGGCCATGCACGCCGCCATCCGGCGGAGGAGCGCCGGGTCGGGCGCCGCGCCGCCGGCGGGGACGAACCCTGCGATGCCGGACACGGGGGGAGAAGAACGTCGGGAGGAAGAGGTGGAGACGGCCGCGCGAGGAGACGCGCGGCCGCCCGCCGAAGACGCGTCAGGTCTTCAGGTTGTTCTGGCCTTGCGTGGGATCGTTCTTCTGCGTCGGGATGGCCTGGGTGAGCGTCAGCTCGGCCACGCTGCCGTAGACCTTCAGCCGGGGCGCGCGGTAGGCCCGCGCCGGGGCGGTGGTGCGATCCATGTGCATTCTTCCCATTGAGTTGGCTTCTTCAGCGTCGATCGGCCGGCCCGCGGCCGATCCGTACCATCCAGCCGCGGCGGGGTTCCGCCCTCGGCCTCGCTCGCCTTATTCCGCCGCCGCGGGCTCCACCAGCCGGCGCTCGGCCAGCTCGCCCAGCAGCACCAGCAGGTCGCGCCAGGCGGTGTCGGGGTCCACGTCGTACTCGGCGGTGAGCGCGTCGCGCAGCTCGGCCACGCTCCGCGGCCGGCGCAGCAGCTCCCACACCCGCGCGCCCACGCCGTCCAGCCCGTAGTACACGCCGTCGGCCAGGTTCAGGATCACCGCCTCGCCCTCCACCTCGGCCGAGACCTGGTCGCGCGCGGCGACCAGGACCGTCTCGGGCGTGAAGGCGTGCGCCGGCGAGTCGGTCACCGGTGGCTGAGCGTGCGGGCCACCACGCTCTGCAGCGCGCCGTGGATGGCCACCAGCTCGGGCGCCGGCGGGGTGAACGCCTCGTCGGGGGCGTTGTGCACGTAGTCGTTGAAGGCGCGGATGGCCTCCTGCCACTGCGGCGCCTCTTCGTAGGCCTGCCGGGTGTCGGCACAGCCGCCGCGGTCGCGCATCAGCCCGTTCAGCGCATCGGCCAGCGCACCCGCCTTGCGGCCGAGGTCCGAGTCGGGCGACGCGCCGTGCGCCAGCGCGGCGGCGACGGCGTCGCGGTCGGCCGCGCCGTCGCGGACGCCGAGCAGCGTCTGCACGCGGGCCTCGCTGGCGGTGGGCGTGGCCGCGTTCACGCTGTCGCGGTAGGCGCGCTCGGCGCCGCGCAGCGCGCAGCCGACCGCGGGGGTGCGGAACACCACCTGGTCGCCCGAGCGGGCGAACATCTCGTTCTCGGTGCGCAGCCCCGGGCCCAGGAAGCTGCCGCCGGTGGCGCCGCTGCCGGTGATGTTGGGGCCGCTGTTGTCCGACTGGTTCCCGGTCTGCGCCCGCGCCGGGGCGGCGGCGGCCACGGCCGCCAGCGCGGCCGCGGCCAGGGTGCGGAGGAGGATCGTGCGGGTCATGCAGGTCACCGTGATCAGAAGAAGAAGGGCGGGAGCCAGCGGAAGCCGATCCCCGCCGAGACGATGAAGCGCGGCCCGTCGCCCGCGTTGCGGGTGAGGTCGGCGAAGCCGGCGTTGATCACCAGCGGCACGCGCCGGATGGGGGCCAGCGAGGCGCCGGCGTACAGGTCCTGCCCGTTCCAGTCGGCGATCAGCGAAAGCGGCTCCACCACCTGCAGCCCCGCCGAGCCGAACACGTTCACCGTCTCGTTGTCCTCGACGACGTCGTCCTCGGTGCGGAAGCGCCCGCCGCCCACGCCCAGCGACGCGGCCAGCGCGCTGAAGGGGCGGCGCGGGTCGTCGGCTAGGCGGAACACGTGCGTCACCACGCCGAAGGGGCTCAAGCCCGTGTCGATCCCGCCCCAGTCCACCACGTTCTCGACCCCCGCGGCCACGCCCCAGTCGTCGCCGATGGCGCGGTGCAGCTTGAGGGAGATCGAACCCGTCTCCAGCGGACCGCCGCCGCGCAGCGTGCTGTACGACGTCGCGGCCACCTCGAGCCCCACGAAGCGGTCGCGGTCGCCCAGCCCGATGCCGATCACCGCGGCGCCGTCGTCGTCCTCGGTGAAGCGGGTGCGGGCCTGGTAGGCGAAGCCGGCGAAGCCCTCGCCCATGTCCACGCCGAAGGCGGTGGGCGAGCTGATGCTGACCGCGGGGACCGCGAGCAGGCGGGTGACCGGGCGGCGCAGCGTCAGCCGGTCGCGCCAGTCGCCGGCGGGAAGGTCGGGGAGCGGCCGCTCCTCCATCACCATCCGCGGCGGGTTGGCGGGCTGCGCGCCGCCGGGCGTCACGTCGCTGGGCGGCGCGGGCGGGCGCGGCGGCTCGGCCACGGCCACCGGCGCGGCGGCCGAGTCGGCGGCCGAGGCGTAGCACTCGGCCGGCGGCGGCTCCGACATGTCGGCCGGGGCGCGGACCACGAAGCGGTCGGGGTTGGCGAAGTGCGCGCCCACCACGCGGCAGTTCTGGATCACCACGTAGTCGTCGCCGGGCGCCGCGCCGTTGGGATAGTCCATGTAGGTCAGCCCGCCCTCGCGGCGCACGCGGATCGGCTCGCCCAGGATGGCGCGGACCTGCGCGGGCGTCATCCCCTGCGCCACCACGTCGGTGCGCTTGTGGGGGCGGGCGGGGCGAACCTGGGCCGGGGCGGGGTCGGCCTGCGATGCGCACAGCAGCGCGGCCGCCAGCATCAGGATGCGGGTGCGTGGCATTTTGGTCCGGGGCGCGGGCCGTTAGGAAATGAACGGCGGGAGTTGTGGGGAAGGTCCGGCGAGAGCGGGGGTCGATGGTGCTTCAACCCCTTGGCCGCCGAGAATATGCGAAGTGCACCGACTTCGCACAAGCCTTACGTTTCCTGTGCGCGCGGGCTCCAGTCTGGACTCCCCCCGGCGGCCCGCTTAGGTTGCGCCGCGCCGCTCCGGCCCTTCCTTCCACGCTCCTCTCCCGTGATCTCCCTGATGCGCCGAACCGTCCTTCTCCTGGCCCTGGCCGCCGCCTCGCTCCTGGCCCCCACCGCGCGCGCCGCCGCGCAGGTCGCAGGCGCCGACTCGGCGTTCCTGCGCCCGGGCGACCTGATCCGCCTGCAGGTGTTCCGGCAGCCCGAGTTCTCGGGCGAGTTCGTGGTGAGCCCCGAGGGCACCATCCAGCACCCGCTGCTGACCAGCGTGAGCGTGGTGGGGGTGCCGCGCACGGTGATCCGCGAGCGCATCCGGCAGGCGCTGTCGCGCTTCGAGCGCGAGCCGAACTTCGTGTTCGACTACCTGTACCGCGTGGCGGTGGGCGGCGAGGTGCGCATCCCCAACCTGTACAACCTGACGCCCGAGACCACGGTGTCGCAGGCGATCGCGGCGGCGGGCGGGGTGGGCGAGAACGGGCGGCTCGACCGCGTGCACGTGCTGCGCGACGGCCGCGACCTCCTGGTCGACCTGCAGCGCCCCGACAGCGACGCGGCGGCCATGCGCATCCGCTCGGGCGACCAGATCCGCGTGAGCCGGCGGGCGAACGTGGTGCGCGACTTCGTGGGGCCGTTCGCCTCGATCCTGAGCGCGATCGCCGCCATCGCCACGCTCGCCACGTCGCGATAGCTCTTTCCTCGAAGTCTCTTAAAAGAAAGTCTCACGCAGAGGCCGCAGAGACGCAGAGAACTCAGCGCCATGGTTAGTTCTCTGCGTCTCTGCGGCCTCTGCGTGAGGCAATCTTTTTAGATGGCCGGCGGCCGCTGTCAAATTTCTCGACACCGCCGATGTCGCCGACACCATCGGCCGATCTCCCTGATTTCGCGCACATCCTCCCCGTCTTCCCTCCCGCTGTCCGAAGTTCCGGCAATCCGGCGGCGCTCCACGGTCCTCCGTAAAATTACCTAATTGCTTGATACGCAGGGGTTTGAGAGATTCGGCCCCGGCGGTACGCGTCTGGCCTCGGCGGCCGGCGTCCGCGCCTGCTCCGGGCGCGGCCACCGCACCGAGTCCAGACCACGTTCATGTTCTCCTCCCCTGCTCGCCTGGCATTCGCCGGGCTCTGCCTGGCCGCGCTGCCGCTGGCCGCGTGCGGCGACTCCGGCGGCGTCTCGTCCTCCGCGCCGACGGGGCCGAGCGCCGCCGCGGCGTGCGCGCCCTCGGCGACCGTCGACCTGCAGCCCGGCCAGACCATGGCGCTGACCGCCGCGCAGGCCGCCTGCTTCCGCCTGGCGCCGTACGCCGGGGCGCGCTACGCGCTGGCCGGCTTCGACGCGCGCGCCATCGACGCGGCGCGCGGCGGTCCCGAGCCATCCGTCTCCGACCAGCCCGTCTACGTCGTGGGCGACGGCTCCGGCGCCGCGCCCGTCGCCACCGCGAACGCGGACCGGCTGGCCGACGCCGCGCCCGATCTGCGCATCCGCGCGGACGCGGCGCCCGACGCGCTGAGCCCCTTCTCGCGCGCCACGCCGTGGAAGGAGGGCGAGCGCTTCCCCATCCGCCGCGTCGACACGGGCGAGCAGGTGACCGCGCGCGTGGTGCGGGTGATGGGGCGCTACGCCTTCGCGCTGGTCGAGGCGGACGCCGAGGGGCACACCGGGCGCTTCATCGACGACACCGAGAAGGCGATGGAGTTCATCCTGGGCCAGGGCGAGGCCGCGCTCGACCGCGTGTGGGGCGGCGGGCGGCCGGTGACCAGCGCCGGCTCGGGGCAGATGCTGGTCGTCTACACCGCGTGGAACGTGGACCAGGGCGCAGGGAGCGCGGCCACGTACGCGGCGCAGGACGGGAGCGGCATCGGCACCTACCTCTGGCTGAACCTGAACGTGCGCCCCGGCGTGCGCGACTCGTACGCGCTGATGGACGTCCCCTCGTTCCGGCTGAAGGTCCTGGCCCACGAGTTCACGCACGCCTGGCAGATGCGCTACGCGTACGAGACGCAGCCCGCCGGCGCGCGCACCGTCGCCTTCGGCCCCGCGTGGGCGATGGAGGGGACGGCCGACCTGGTCGCGATGGACCTCGTGCGCCGTTCGCTGGGCGTGGGGCTGACATCGAACTGGAGCTGGCAGAGCCGCTTCAGCGCGCCCAACGCCGGCGTCACCTACGCGCTGCAGCCCGCCGACACGCGCGGCCGCCTGAGCCGCGGCTACTACGACGCCGCCAGCTTCCTGCAGGACGTGCAGGTGCGGATGGCGCGCCGCGGGATGACCTCCGACGACGCGCTGGCGCAGGTGGCCCGCGGCGCGGTGGAGGGGTGGTTCGGCATCGACGCCGCTGGCGTGCGGCGCCAGGGGCTGGCCGAGCGCGTCCGCGCCGTCCTCGGCTCCGCGTGGGATCCTGCCGACGCCGTGCTGCTGTGGACGCTCACCCAGGCGGCGGACGACCAGACGGACGCGCCCGAGCTGAGCAACCCCGTCTACGACCACGCGGCCGATCCCGACAACGCCAACGCCTGGAAGCCGGCGACGGACGAGGTGCAGGCCGGGCGCAGCTTCGCGTACGAGGTCACGCGCGGCGCGGGAACCAGCTTCTTCGTGCGGATGAAGGACGGCGGCGAGGGCGGCACCGTGTCGCTGCGGGCCACGATCGACGGCACGCGGTGGATGGTGGCGCGGCTGAAGTGAGGGGGTGTCGCGATTCCGTACGCCGTCCGGATCGCCGACGCATTCCCGCAAAAAGGGGGTGGGGTACGGGCGAACGCGGCCGGGCGGCGCACGGGAGTCGCGAAGCTGGACGGATCGAGGGAATCGGGAGAGAAGGTGGGAGATGCAGGTAAGTGAATCTCCACCAAGCACTTGAGATGAACGGCCCCGCGTGGCGCGATGCTCGCCTATGAGCGCGGCGGATGGACGAACCGACACGACACCGGAGAACGACGATGAAGAGCGCGCGCATCCTGATCATCCTGGCGACCCTGGCGCTGGCGGGCGCGGCGGGCACCTCCGACGGTGCCACGCTCCGCGACGCCGCCTGCCGCGTCGACATCGCGGCCCGCATCCTGACGGGCGCCTCCGCGGCCGGCACCTGCCAGCCGTGACGCTAGGGGACAGGGGACAGGGGACAGCAGGAACGGCGGGGCTTCACATCAGCTGGTCAACGCGGGGGATGCTGCCGATCCCCTTGCACCGGGCGGGGCGTGCGCGAGCATGCCCCGCCTTCTTTTCCTCCGCACGTCCTTACGAGGACATCTGCGTGCGTGAGCCGTGGTTCGTCACCGAGCCGACCAGCCTCGCGCTGTTTGCGAGGCTTCCCGTAGTTGTTGCTGCGGCGCTGCGGCTTCAGCCGCCGGTGAGATGCCAGTCCTCGATTTCCGCACTCAGCACTGATGGACTGAGGATGCGGCGAAAGCGAAGCAGGGGACGGTTCAGGTGCCGCCCCCCGCTTCGCTTTGCCTGTCATATCACTCCCTAGGCTCCGTAGCGGTGAATCCAGAGGAGTTCTCCGCGAACCCAATCGTACCCGTCAGCACCCCGCCTATTTCGCTCCTCCAGCAGGGTTGCACGAACATCGCGCACAAGGGCACCGACGCCCTTCTTGTAGTCGATCGGCGACAGCAGAATCCCGGCATGTACCTTCTCCTCCTCCAGCCACTGCGTATGGAGGGGGACGAAGTCCTTCACGTTGTATGTGACGATCATTCGATCTTCCGCAGCCGCCAACTCAAGTTGCTGAGAGTCGTACAGTTGCAAGCTCTCTATGTCGTGGACGCCAATTGCATCAATCCCGGCATCCCGAAAAGCTTGGGCCGCCTTGGCATGGACGCATTCATCCAAGTATAGCCGAAGACCATCCACGTAGCGGACACCTTGTCAGCGAATGGCGTCGGCAATCGCGCGCTGATGCCACTCACGGTCGCGCTCCACCAGCGCGGAAAACTCGCGGGCATAGGCGAGAGCATTGAAAACATCTCCTTCCGTAAGGCGCGGATACGCCTCAATCACGTCGTCTATACTTCCCGTTTCTGCGTACAGATCATCAATCAGGAACACGGGAATGCGGGTACTGATGATGACTGCCATCCCGCTCCATATGTTGCGGTCGCGAGTGACGTTATAGGCCTCTTCCTCCCGGAAGCTATGGCGTTCGGTCACGCATGGACGCTGAACAGGCGCCCATGCCGCTCGGCCCACCCCTACCCACGCCTGTGCAAGGCTGGTCATTCGCTAAACTCCTTTTCAAGAGACGCCGCCAGTGCGTACACCCGTGAGAGATGGCCAGCTAGGTCGGACTCGCGCTCGGTCACATCCCACAGTGTTGTGACTTGGACGTAACGCGACACGTCCGGGAGTGCGCCAAATCGGTCGGACGCCACTCGCGACAAGACTTCCTCGGCTCGCAGCACGCCCGCGCTGATTTGAAACCATTCTCCATTAACGCTTACGTCCATGAGATACGACATATCGAGCATCTCGCACCCGGTGCGCTGTAAGAAGCTGAGATTGAAAAGCTTCGCTGACAGATCCGCCGTCAACTGTTCGAACGAGCGAACTTCCTCGATGTGCAGGAATTGCGCAGTCGCGACGATTTCGAGGTCGCGCCTCTTGCGGTCTGTTAGCGTCTGGATCATCGCCTCCAGATGGCGTTGCGCGATCGACAATCCCAACGAAGGGATGCGCATTTCAAAGCGCGCCGTACCCGGTTTTAGGTCTACACAATAGCCAATCGCAGTATGACCGACGTGAATCGAGTCGGGTGTAACCGACCAATGGCTTAGCGCCTCTTCCCACTCCTCAGCGAGCGTTACCATCAGGGAGTAATCGCCCACGCGACGCTCCCACCGAAGCTCAATACCAACGAACACAAGTCCACGCGGTCCCACTTCGGAAACGCGTGGGCGCGTGGCTTGGGGCAACAGGTCCAGCGCTTCGTTGTCCATTCGGTGTCCTAAAAGTTGCTCTCACTACCGCAGGAACGACGCCACGGCTCCCCTCGTTGATACAGCAACGCCCCGCCGACTGTTTCAGCGGCAGAATACGTTCCAGTCGGACGGTGCTGGGGGTGACTAGCGAAACGAGCGGGGGTCGTAGGCGCTTCGCCGGGTATGATGGCTTGCCACCCGCGCCAAGACAAGGGCCTTGTGATGGGAGAAGGACCGCACGCGCGAGCGGCGGCGGGCCAGATCGGTGACGCGTGGACGTGGACGGGCGCTGGACCCGGACACCAAGCTGATGCTCGCGAGGCACGTGGGTCTCCGCGAGGCGGACGATGCCCGCGTCTTCCTGCGGCGCAGTCGTCGCCCGCATCGACCACAAGGTGCGCGTGCAGGTGTCCTCTGACGGCCTGACGCACTACGTGACGGCGGTGGAGAACGCCTTCGGCTGGGGCCGGTGCGACTACGCGCAGATCGTGAAGGAGTACGGCTGCTACGTGGAGGTGGAGAACGGGGAGCGGCGCTACTCGCCGTCCACCTGCACGGGCTTCTACATTGTGCCTGTGATGGGCAACCCCGACGTGGACCGCGTCTCCACCTCGCACGTTCAAGCGGTCGAACCTCACGATCCGGATGCAGCAGCGCCGGTTCACCCGGCTCGCCAACGCCTTCTCCCGGAAGGTGGAGAATCTGGAGCGCGCCGTGTCCCTGCACTTCATGTGGTACAACTTCGGACGGCGCCACCAGACGATCCGCACCACGCCCGTGTTCAAGGCGGGTGTGGCGGACCGGGTGTGGAGCCTGCGGGAGATTGCGCAGCTTACGGAGCGGTACGAGAGCGCTTTGCTGCTGGCGGCGTGATGGCGGTAACTCGGTTACGCTCGTTCGGCTCCTCTCGTCAGTCGGGAACGAGAGGAGCCGGTGCGTTCCAGCCCCACGCGCGGGCGCGCGCATGAAGCGGCCATTTCAAATCTTATCACTACCCACTCCCCATCTCCCGTTGCCGCAAAACCCCGCGCGGGAATACATTTAATGTTTCGCGGGAACGAGTCACGATCCGAGGGAAAGATGAACGGCGGTTTGCTGGAGGACGTCGAAGAAGGGAGTGTGCCGGCCCGGGCCGCGTGGCCCTGGGCCGTTTTCACCGCGGCCCTGGTCGCCGGCATCACCCTGTTCTTCGTCTATCCACCCCGCTGACCAGGCGGCCGCTTCGATCGGCCGCGGAGACATACAGATGAGCATCGCAGAGTCCGCAGATACGGTGAAGGTCACGCTCCCCGACGGCTCCGAGCGCGAGCTGCGGCGCGGCGCCACGGTGCGCGACGTGGCCGAGGGCATCGGCCCGCGCCTGGCGAAGGCCGCGCTGGCGGCGAAGGTCGACGGCCAGGTGGTCGACCTGATGCGCCCGCTCGACCACGACGCCCGCGTGGAGATCCTCACAGAGAAGAATCCTGAGGCGCTGGACGTCCTCCGCCACTCGGCCGCGCACGTCCTTGCGACGGCCGTGCGCAAGGTGCGGCCGGAGGCGAAGATCGGCTTCGGCCCCGCCATCGCCGACGGCTTCTACTACGACTTCGAGGTCGACCGCCCCTTCACGCCCGAGGATCTCCAGCAGATCGAGCGGGAGATGGAGGCGGTGGCGAAGGACGACGAGCCGTTCGAGCGCCGCGTCGTCTCGCGCGACGAGGCGCGGCAGGTGTTCGCCGACGACCCGCTGAAGCTGGAGCGGCTGGAGGAGCTTGGCCCCGACGAGACGATCACGATCTACCGCAACGGGCCGTTCACGGACCTGTGCCGCGGCCCGCACGTGCCGTCGACGGGGCGGCTGAAGCACTTCCGCGTGCTCAACGCCGCGGCCGCCTACTGGCGCGGCGACGAGAGCCGGCAGACGCTGCAGCGCATCTACGGCACGGCGTGGTTCACGAAGGAGGACCTCGAGCAGCATCTCCACCGCCTCGAGGAGGCGCGGCGCCGCGACCACCGGGTGCTGGGGAAGCAGCTCGACCTCTTCTCCATCCAGGACGTGGTCGGCCCGGGGCTGGTGTTCTGGCACCCGAAGGGGGCGATGGTGAAGTGGCTGCTCTCGCGCGCGGTGGAGGACGACAACGTGGCCAGCGGCTACGACCTGGTCTACACGCCCAACATCACGCGCGAGGAGCTGTTCCACATCTCCGGCCACCTGCCGCTGTACGGCGAGAACCAGTTCCCGCCCATGGCGGCGGGCGCGGGCGAGGGCGAGGACGTGCGCTACCGGGTGAAGCCGATGAACTGCCCGATGCACGCCCTGATCTACAAGGACCAGCTGCGCAGCTACCGCGATCTGCCCATCCGCCTCTCCGAGGTGGCCAACGTCTACCGCAACGAGCGCTCGGGCACGCTGCACGGGCTGCTGCGGGTGCGCGGGCTGTGCATGGACGACGCCCACATCTTCTGCACGCCCGAGCAGATCGAGGACGAGATCTTCCTCTGCCTGGACCAGGTGGACCGGCTGGTGCGGAAGACGTTCGGCTTCGAGCTGGACTTCGAGGTCAGCACGCGCCCCGAGGAGCGGCTGGGGAGCGACGAGACGTGGGACCACGCCGAGGCGGTGCTCGAGCGCGCGCTGGAGCGCAAGGGGATCCCGTTCCGCGTGGACGAGGGCGGCGGAGCGTTCTACGGGCCCAAGATCGACATCAAGTTCCGCGACGCCATCGGCCGGCTGTGGCAGGGACCCACGGTGCAGCTGGACTTCCAGCTTCCCGAGCGCTTCGAGCTGGAGTACACGGGCGCCGACAACCGGCCGCACCGCCCGGTGATGATCCACCGCGCCATCTTCGGCACGCTGGAGCGCTTCACGGGCAACCTCATCGAGCACTTCGCGGGCGCCTTCCCCGTCTGGCTGGCGCCGGTGCAGGTGGTGGTGATCCCCATCGCCGACGACCAGGCCGAGGTCGCGCGGCAGTTCGGCGCCGAGCTGAAGGCGATGGGGATCCGCGCGGAGGTGGACGACCGCAGCCAGACGCTGAACTTCCGCGTGCGCGAGGCCGAGCTGCAGAAGGTGCCGTACATGGCCGTGATCGGCGGCCGCGAGGCCGAGGCGGGCACCGTGGCGGTGCGTGTGCGCGGCGCCGGCCGCAAGCAGGAGGTGCTGGACCGCAGGGCGCTGGCGGACCGCATCCTCGAGCAGGTGAAGTCGCGCACCCTGCAGGTCGGCTTCGACGAGGCCGAGCCGGCGAAGTAGCCGAAGCCCGATCGCATCACGACGCGAGCCCCTCTCCCGATCGCCGGGGGAGGGGCTCGGCGCATTCCGACGGATGGCTGGCCTCACGCGGAGCCGCGGAGGCGCGGAGAACTGCGGATAATGCGGAGGCCATCCCCGAGCCGCCCCAGCCTCGCGCGGTTTGCCGCGGCTTCAGCGGCCCGACGACCTCGCCGGGCGCCGTCATCCCACGCGCGGGCGATGGCGAGGGACCGTACGCGATGCGGAGCGCGCGAGGCCGCGGATGCGCTTCGATCCCCCTGTTCCCCGTCCCCTGTGCCCTGTCCCCTGGTCGTCCCCTATCCCCCATTGCTTGTAAGCCCTTGCACCGCCTGCTATCTTCCACCGTTCCATCGTCGCAACGGCTATTGATCCGCGTCCTCCCCGCGGTAGCTGCACCCACCTTCCGTCGTACATGGCAAACAGCGCGAAGCTGAGGGACCAGGCCCGCAACCACGAGCTGCGGGGCCAGTGGCGCGAAGCCATCGACGCCTACCGCGAGCTGGTGGAGACGCCGGAGGGCGGCGACGTCGACATCGGCACGTGGAACCGCATCGGCGACCTGCACCTGCGCCTGAACGAGACGGAGCGCGCGGTGCAGGCGTACGAGCAGGCGGTGAACGCGTACGTCGACGTCGGGCTGTACAACAACGCCATCGCCCTCTGCCGCAAGATCCTGCGCCTGGTCCCCGGCCGCGCGCAGACCTACCTGCGCCTGGGGCAGATCAGCGCCGCCAAGGGCTTCTTCGCCGACGCGCGCCAGAACTTCCTCGAGTACGCCGAGCGCATGCGCAAGGCGGCGAAGGTCGACGCCAGCTTCGCCGCGCTGAAGGAGTTCGCCGACGTCTCGCCCGAGCCCGCCGACGTCCGCCGCCTCCTGGCCGACCAGCTGCTGGCGCACGGCCGCCGCGACGAGGCCGTCGAGCAGCTCCGCCTCCTCCTGGGCCTCGTCCTGGACGACGGCGACCAGGACCAGGCGGACCTGATCCGGCAGCAGATCCTTTCCGCCGACCCCGGCGCCAGCACCGAGCCGCTCACCCGCCAGCAGGCCGCGGCGAGCGACGACCTGGCGCTCGACACGGGCGACATCTCCCCCCGCGCGCCGCAGCAGCCGAAGGCGCCCTCCGAGGACCTGTCCGCGTTCACCACGGACGCGGGGATGGACTTCGGCAACGTCCAGCTCGACGTGGAGCCGCTCGCCGGGCTGGAGCACACCTCGCTCGACCCCCCCGCGAGCGCGCCGCCCGCGCGTGGCGCGAAGGGGGAGGACGAGGAAGACGTCGAGGGACCCGAGGATCTCCCGCTCATCAACTTCGACGCGGCGCCCGAGTCCGGCCGCGCCGCCGATCCGGCGCGCTTCGGCGAGGTCTCGCTCGACAACACGCCAGTGGACTTCGGCCCGGGCGAGGGCGACGAGGAAGGCGAGCCGCTCCCGCTGATCGACTTCGACACGCCGGCCCTCGCGTCCGCGGCGAAGGCGCCGACCGCCGCACCGGACCGGCTGGAAGAGCTGCGCGCGCGCGTGGCCGCCGCGCCGCACGACACCGCCGCGCGCGAGGCGCTGATCGCGTCGCTGCACGACCACGGGCTGGGGCACGAGGTGCCGAGGCTGCTGGAGGAACTGCACCGCACGCTGGCGCAGGCCGGACGCTACCGCGACGCGGTGGACCCCATCTCCGCGCTCATCCGCCTGCGCCCGGGCGACCCGGTGCTGCTGCAGAAGCGGGTGGAGTACGCCTTCCGCTCGGGCGACCACGAGGAGCAGGTGGTCGCCTACCTCGCCCTCGGCCGCCACTTCTCCGCGGGTGGGGACGTGGCCCGGGGGGAGGCGGTGTTCAAGCGGGTGCTGGAGCTCGATCCCGCGAACGAGGAGGCGCGCGAGGCGGTGGCCCAGTCCGCCGCCGCGCAGGCGCAGGCGAAGCCCGCGGTTCCGGCGGCGCCCGCGCAGCCCGCGGCCGACTACGTGGACCTGGGCCAGCTGATCCTGGGCGACGAGGGCGAGCGCGAAGCCACGACCCGCTTCGTGGTCGAGGAGCGCGAGCCGTCGGGCGACGAAGAGCGCGACTTCGCGGAGATGCTGGCGCACTTCCGCCAGAAGGTGGCGGAGAACATCGAGGTGGAAGACGCCACCAGCCACTACGACCTGGGGCTGGCGTTCAAGGAGATGGGGCTGCTGGACGAGGCCATCGCCGAGTTCCAGGTCGCCCTGCGCGGCGGGGCGAATCCCCTCGCGACGCTGGAGATCCTGGGCCAGTGCTTCGTGGAGAAGGGCCAGTATCCCGTGGCCGCGCGCGTGCTGGACCGCGCGCTGCGCCTCCCCGGCGTGTCCGACGCGGAGCTCGTCGGCGTGCTCTACCAGCTGGGGAGGAGCGAGGAGGCGCTGGGGCGGCCGCGGCAGGCGGTGGACTACTACGAGCGCGTGCTGTCGGTGGACATCCGCTTCCGCGACGCGGGACAGCGCATCGAGGCGCTGCGCGCCGCTTTGACACCCGCGTGAGGGCCGCTTAGGTTACGCGCCCGAACCGCCAAGGAACATTCGAGTTACGACGCCCCTGACGGCAGGCATGACGCTGCGCACCGCACCGATCCGGCTGTCCAACATCCACGCGCCTGTCCAGGACCGCCTCGACAAGGTGGTGGACGAGATCCGCCGCATCGTGGTCTCCGACTTCGCCCCCGTCGACGAGGTCAACCACTACCTGCTGAAGATCCGCGGCAAGCTCTTCCGCCCCGGCCTGGTCCTCCTCTGCGACCAGCTGAACGGCGAGGTGAACCCCACCGCCGAGACGCTGGCCGCCATCGTCGAGCTCGTCCATCTCGCGACGCTGGTCCACGACGACGCGGTCGACCACTCGGTGCTGCGCCGCGGGATGCCCACGGTCAACGCGCTGTGGAGCCATCAGGTGGCCATCATCATGGGCGACTACCTGTACTCGCGCTCCATCAGCGAGATCACCCGCCTGGGCGACCTCGAGCCCATCCGCGTGATCGCCGCGGCGGCCAACGCCATGACGGTGGGCGAGATGCGGCAGCTGGTGAGCCACGACGCGCTCGCCTTCGGCCAGGACGACTACTTCCGGCTGATCGACAGCAAGACCGCGTCGCTGATGTCGGCCGCCTGCGAGATGGGCGCGCTGACCGGCGCCCCCGAGCACCGCGACGCGCTGGCGCGCTACGGCACCGAGCTGGGCCGCGCCTTCCAGATCGCCGACGACCTGCTGGACTACACGGCCGACTCGGCCGACACGGGGAAGCCCAGCGGGCTGGACCTGCGCGAGCACAAGGTCACGCTCCCGCTGATTCACGCGCTGCCGCGGCTCTCGCGCGACGAGCGGGCCGCGGCCGAGGCCTTCTTCCGCGACCCCGAGCCGACCGACGACGCCATCCACGAGATGGTGGAGATGGTGGTGCGGCACGGCGGGCTGGACTA
This sequence comes from Longimicrobium sp., assembly GCA_036377595.1. NCBI lineage: Bacteria > Pseudomonadati > Gemmatimonadota > Longimicrobiia > Longimicrobiales > Longimicrobiaceae > Longimicrobium > Longimicrobium sp. The sequence goes on from DASUYB010000058.1 coordinate 15,444, forward strand.
CGCGCGCGAGCGGGCGCTGGAGGCGGCGCAGCGGGCGCACGAGGCCCTCGAGGGGCTTCCCGAGGGTCCGGCGCTCGAGGCGCTGCGCGACAGCATCGTGTACGCGGTGGAGCGGCGCCGGTAGCGGCACCGCATTTGCCGCAGGCGGCGCACGAACGCCAGCCGTCGGGCGGCGCAACGGGGGGCGAATCCAAACGGGGTGGGGGAGGATAGATGAGCGCGACACGCTCGCGGAGGATGGGGCGGCTGCTGGTGGTGGTGCTGATCGGCTTGCTGCTGGGGGCGCTGCTCTCGGAGCTGGCCGTGCGCTTCATGCCGAACAGCTCGGCGCGCACCTTCTTCACCACGTCGGTGGCGGCGGCGTTCGGGCCGCTGGTGATCGACCTGGTGGCCGTCGGCTTCACCATCGGCCCGCTGGTGATCCGGCTCGACTTCCTCAGCGTGCTGGGCGTGCTGATCGTCGCTCTCGCCGCGAGGACCTGGCTGTAGGCTTCGATCTTCAATCGATGATGAAGGGGACGCGTCCGGCTGCGGATGCGTCCCCTTCTTCTTTTGGGACCGACTTGGGGTTCGGGCGTGTTTGGCGCCGAGACGCCAAACCGGGCTGCGCGCGCTGTAGGCAACGATACCGCTGTTGCCAACGGCGCCGGGCCACCGCCGCGCCCGGCGTCCGCGCGGAAGCCGGCGACGGTGCGCGCGCGGCGGCGTCCCGGCCCTCCGGGCGCGCATCCCTCACGCAGGTGCATGTCCCGCGCTGAGTTCTCCCCTCCCCTGCGCAGCGGGGGAGGGGCCGGGGGAGGGGGTCGCCAGCGGCCGCGCCCATGCATTTCCACCGGCGCCGGAGTCTTTCCCCGCGCTGAGTTCTCCCCCTCCCCCAGTCGGTTTTGGGGGAGGGGGCCGGGGGGAGAGGGCCATCGCCCGCCGACGCGCGAAGGCCCGCCCTCCGTCCGGAGAGCGGGCCTTCGTCTGATCCTACTCAGCACTCGGCACTCGGCACTTCTTACGCCCGGCCGAGCACCTTCGCGCGGTTGTCCTTGATCTTCGCGTTCTGCCGCGCGCTTTCCATCCAGCGGGCCAGGGCGCGCTGGCGCAGCTCACCGGCCAGCGCGCCGCGCAGCCGCTCCTTGTCGGCGGCGAAGCGGCCGGCGTCGGCCGCGGTGCGCGCCGTGGGGCGGACGATGAAGAGCCCCGCGGGCGTCTCCACCACGCCGCTCACCTGCCCGATGGCCGTGCCGAACGCCGCGCCCACCGCCGCCGTGGCCTGGCCCAGTGCCGGATTCCCCTCGATGCGGGTGAAGGGGCCGGCCGTCTGCACCTGCAGCCCGCGCGCGGCGGCCGCCTGCTGCAGCGTCTTCCCCGCGCGCACGTCGGCGACGATGCGCTCGCCCGCGGCCCGCGCCTGCTCGCGCTTCTTCTGCAGGATCAGCTGCTCGCGGATCTGCGCGGTGGCCTCCTGCAGCGACATCGTCCCCGCCGGGTAGTAGCCGTCCAGCCGTACGATGTACAGCCCCTGCTCGCCCTCGAGCACGTCGCTCACCGGGTGGTCGTTGGGGCCCAGGTCGCGCGCCTCGCCGGTGGCCCAGTTCAGCGCCTCCATGGCCGGGCCCACGCCCGGGATGTAGGCCAGGTTCTCGGCGACGGTCACGCCGCGGCGCAGCGTGGCGCCCACGGTGCGGGCCGCGCGCTCGATCCCCTGCGGCGAGGTGGCCACCCGCTCCAGCGTGTCGGCCTTGGCGTCGATCGACTCCAGCACCCGCTCGTCCTTCTTGATCGGCAGCAGGATGTGGCTGACCACCGCGCTGTCGCCGCCCCGCTCCGTCACCTTGATCAGGTGGTAGCCGAACTGCGTCAGCACCGGCTGGCTGACCTCGTTCAGCGGCAGCGTCCAGATGGCGCTGTCGAAGGGCGCCACCGTCTGCCCGCGGCGCAGCGTGCCCAGGCTGCCGCCCTGGCGCGCGCTCCCGGTGTCCGACGATTCGGCGCGCGCGATGGCCGCGAAGTCGCCGCCGCCCGCGAGCTGCGCGCGCAGCTGCTGCGCCTTGGCCAGCACCGCCTCGCGGTCGGCGTTGTCGGGCGCGGTGCGCAGGATCGCCACCGTGAAGCGGGCCGTGCGCGGGCGCTTGTACTCGTCCTTGTGCGCGTCGTAGTAGCGGCGGATCTCGGCGTCGGACACCTGCACGCTCTGCGGCGCCAGCTTGGAGAGGTCGAGCGCCACGTACTCGACGGTGGCCGTTTCGTTGCGGTCGCGGTACATCCGCCAGAGCTGCGCGTCGGTCAGGTAGGTGCCGGCCGAGATCTGCTCCGACAGCTTCCGCTCGGGCACGTTGCTGCGGTAGAACTGCTCCAGCCCGTTCAGCAGCTCGTCGGGCGCCTGCGGGCTGGTGAGGTACTGGCGGTACTTGTTGAGGTCGAACTGCCCGTTGGTCTGGAACACCTCCTCGCGCATCAGCTGCGGGGCGGGCACGTTCAGCGCCAGCAGGCGGATCTCGTCGTCGGTCACGCGGATGCCGCGGCGGTCCAGCTCGCGGGTGATCAGGATCTGGGTGACCAGGTCGTTCCAGGCCTGCTCCTCGATCTGCTGCTGCTGCTCGGCGGTGATGCGGCCGGCGCCCTGCTGGCGCGCCTGCTCCTCGAGCTGCTGCACGCGCTGCTGCCAGGCTTCCAGGGAGATGGGCGTGCCGTTCACGCTGCCCAGCTCGCCGGGGCGGCCGCCGCCGGCGCCGGTGACCTCCATCCCGATCCCGTAAACCATCCAGGCAAGGAAGCCGCCGACGATGAAGATCGTCATGAACTTCCCGACGTTGCTGCGGATGAGCTGCATCATGGCTCGAACAGACTCCGTACAGAGTGGCGCCCGCAGGGGGCGCCTGGCGAGGGGGACTGGCGCGATTCGCGAAGTGAAGCCGCCAAAGATACTTACGCGGGCGGGGCCACGCAACCCGCGCCCGCGCGCGTGTTGACAGTGCGCTTGCGACCCGTGTAAGTTGCTCCCCCTGTCTCCCCGGCCTGTCCGCGAACTTCCGCACGCGCCTGTCCAGTCGCGTCTCGAATCATGCCCGAAATCTCCCCCGAGCTCGCCGCGCGCATCGAGACCCTCAAGGCCAGCCACGCCGAGAACCCGGCGCGGTTCTTCATGCCGCTGGCCAGCGCGCTGCGCGAGGCGGGCGACACGGGCCGTGCCGAGGAGCTGCTTCGCGACAACCTCAAGCGCCACCCGGGCTACCTGAGCGCGCACGTGCTGCTGGGCCGGTGTCTTGCCGACCGCGGTGCGTACGCCGAGGCGCGCAACGAGTTCCAGTACGTCCTCTCCGTCGACCCGCAGAACCTGATCGCGCTGCGCACGCTGGGCGACATGGCCGCATCGGGCGGCGACCCGTCGGAGGCGCGCCGCTGGTACGGCGAGCTGCTGGCGGTCGACCCCATGAACGCCGAGGCGCGCCAGGCGCTGGCCAACCTCGACGCCGCGCCGCAGGCCGCCGCGCCGGCCGAGGAGCCGGCGCAGCCCGTCTCCGAGCACGACGCGTTCGGGATGGTGGAGATCGACCCCGGCGTCTCGCACGCCGCCGACCACCCCGCCGCGCACGCGCAGCCCGGCGCCTGGGGCGAGATCTCGCTCGACGCCAACGCCGCCCCCGAAGCCGCTCCCGCGGAATCGCCCGACGCCTTCGAGCCGGTCGACTTCGGCGCCGTCACCCCGTCGTCTCCTCCCCAGGAGCAGGGGGATGAAGGCTTCCGCGGCGACCTCGCGCTCGACGAGACCCCGGCGGAGCCCGCGCCCGACCAGCCGGCGGAGATGTTCGAGCCGGTGGACTTCGGCGCGGTGGACCTCGACGCCGCGGCCGCGGAGGGCGTGCCGCTCGAGCCGTCGCCGGCGGCGGGGGGATTCGACGCCTGGGGATCGGTGGACGACGGGCAGTCCGGCGTCGAGGCGGGCGCCGTGGAGCCGCTGGCGGCGGAGGACTTCTACGCCGCGCCGGGCGAGCCCCACGACGAGCACGACGAGCACGGCGAGGTGGTCACCGAGACCATCGCGGAGCTGTACGCGCGGCAGGGGTTCCCCGACCGCGCGGCCGACGTCTACCGCGAGCTGATCGCCCGCCGCGGCGAGGAGCCCGCGCTCGTCCGCCGCCTCCGCGAGTTGGAGGCGGAGACGGCGCCGTCCGCCTCCGCGCCGGTGGAAGCGGAAGGCGGATTCGAGCCGCTCGATCTCCCCGCCGAGGAGCAGCCCGCGGAGACGACGGCGGAGGAGACGTCGGGCGCGCCATCGTGGCTGGAGACGATCGACGCCGTAGTCGCCGGCACCTCGCCGTCCGAGACGGCGGAGGATGCGGGCGCGGGCTCCGATCTTCCCGGCTTCCTCCCCGCCGGCGACATCGACCTCGAGCCGTCCGAGGAGGAAGAGGAGCCGGAGCCCGCCGTCGCCGCCGCGCCGCCGCCCGGCGACGCGTTCGCCGATTCGTTCGCGCACGGGTTCGAGGGCGCGGAGCGCCGCGAGTGGGAGGCGCCGCGCGTCGAGGAGACCGAGGCCGTCCCCGAGCTGGCGGGCGCCGCCGCCTTCGCCGCGACGATGGAGGAGGCGCCGTCCGAGCCGGAGCCGGTCGCCGCCGCCGCGGAGCCGGCGCACGCCGGGCACTCCATCTCCGCCTATCTGTCCGCGATCCTCTCCTGGCGCCCCGGCGCCGCGCCCGCGGCCGAGGCCGCCCCCGCACCGGCGGTGGACGAAGGTGTGCCGCCGCCCGAGCGCCCGTGGGACGAGCAGACGCTGGGCGCCGCGGTGGAGCAGCCGCCGATGGACGAGCCGTGGATCGCCGGCGGCCCCGCCATCGCCGACCAGCCCGCGGGCGAGGGCGACGAGGCGTGGTCCGCGCCGGCCGCCGCCGAGGAAGCCGCCGCCGAGGAGCCCTGGGCCGCGCCCGCCGAGCCCGCGGCGGAAGCCACCGCCGAAGCCGAGCCCTGGGCCGCGCCCGCCGACGAGGCCGTCGTCGACGTCCCCGCGGAGGCGGAGCAGTGGGGGCTGACCCCCGAGCAGGTGCCGCCCGGCGTGGAAGACACGTCCGCGGAGGCGGCGGCCGAGGAGGAGGAAGATCTCCCCTGGCTTTCCAGCGGCATCGAGGACGAGGCCCGGCCCGAGGCGGGAACGGAACCTGCGGCCCCCCCCGAGGCTCCGGCGGAGGAGCCGATGCCGTGGGAGACGCCGTTCGAGCTCTCCCCCGAGGTCCCGGCCGAGGCGGCGGAGGAGCGTCCCGCCCCGCGGCAGGAGCCCACGGTGGAGCCGTCGGGCGGCTTCTCGTTCGAGGACTTCTTCGCCGAGCGCCCCGCCGAGCCGTCTCCGGAGGCCGCGCCGGAGTCCGCCGCCGAGGCCGCCCCCGCGCCCGAGTCGGCGCCCGAGCCGCAGGCCGCCGCCGCGCCGCCTCCGCCGGCCCCGGCGCAGCCCGCCGCGCCCGCGCCGCAGCAGCCGGCCAGCGAGGAAGACGAGGACCTGGAGAGCTTCCAGGCCTGGCTGCAGAGCCTGAAGCGGTGAGGATCGGCATCCTCCACGGCCCGAACCTGAACCTGCTGGGCCGGCGCGAGCCCGAGGTCTACGGGCGCTTCACCCTCGACGACGTGAACGCCGCGCTGGGCGAGCTGGCGCGCGAGCTGGGCGTGGAGGTGGAGGCCACCCAGTCGAACCACGAGGGCGAGCTGGTGGACCGGGTGCAGCAGGCGGCGGAGCGGGTCGACGGCTTCGTGGTGAACGCGGGCGCGTACACGCACACCAGCATCGCCCTGCGCGACGCGCTGGCGGGAGTGGCGCGCCCGTTCGTGGAGGTGCACATTAGCAACGTCTTTGCCCGGGAA
>DASUYB010000059.1 GCA_036377595.1 Longimicrobium sp.
TCGATGTGCCTCTGTCGACGCTCGGCGAGCGGCAGGCAATCGCCGCCGGCCAGTGGTTTGCCGGGCTGCCGCATGACGAGCGGCCCGAGATCATCCTTTCCTCGCCCTATCTTCGCGCGCGCCAGACCGCGACCGCCATCTGCGATACCGGCGCCCTTGCCGGCGACAAGGCCAAGTCGATCATCGACGAGCGGCTGCGCGAACGTGAGTTCGGAGTCTTCGACGGGCTGACAACGCTCGGCATTCGCGAGAAATATCCGGAGGAAGCCGCCCACCGCGCCAAGATGGGAAAATTCTACCATCGGCCGCCGGGCGGCGAGAGCTGGGCCGACGTCATCCTGCGCCTGCGCAGCGCGCTCGACACCATCAACCTGCACTACTCGCGCGAGCGCGTGCTGATCGTCTGCCACGAGGTGGTCGTCCTCTGCCTGCGCTACCTGCTGGAGTGCATGAGCGAGGAAGAGGTGCTGGAGATCGAGCGCGCGCACGACGTGGCCAACTGCGGCGTCACCCGCTACGAGTTCAACCCGCGCGCCGGGCGAAGGGGGAAGATGGAGCTGCGCGCGTTCAACTTCGTGGCGCCGCTGGTCGAGGCCGGCGCCCCGGTCACCACCCGGCGCGACGTCCCCGCCGGGGCCAAGTGACGCGCGCGCCCGCCCTCACCCCCGCGCGGCTGCGCGCCCTCCCGCTCCCCCAGCCGGACGCGGACGGCAGCAAGGAGGAGCGCGGCCGCGTGCTCATCGTAGGCGGGGGACGGGAGACGCCGGGCGCGCTCCTCCTCGCGGGGAGCTCCGCCCTCCGCGCCGGCGCCGGCAAGCTCCGCCTGGCCACCGCGGAGGAGGCCGCGATCCCCCTCGCCGTCGCCATCCCCGAGGCGCGCGTCTTCTCCCTCCCGCGCACGAAGGCGGGCGGCATCTCCGCGGAGGCCGCGGGCGAGGTGGTGCGCCTGGCGGGAGAGGTCGGCGCGCTCCTGCTGGGTCCCGGGATGGTGGAGGAAGACGAGGCCACCGCCCTCGCCCGCGCCGTGCTGGCGGAGATCGACGGCCCCGCGGTGGTGCTGGATGCGGGATGCCTCCCCTGCCTGGCCGCGAAGCGCGATGCGCTGCACCGGCTGGGCGGCCGCGCCGTCGTCACCCCGCACGCGGGCGAGATGGCGGGCGTGCTGGGGATCGAGCGCGCGGAGGTGGAGCGGGACCCGCTCGCCGTCGCCCTCTCCGCCGCGCGGGAGCTGGGCGCGGTGGTCGCGCTCAAGGGGCCCGACACGTACGTCGCCGCGCCGGACGGCCGCGCCTTCCGCTACACCGGAGGACAAGTCGGCCTGGCGACGTCGGGATCGGGAGACGTGCTGGCGGGCCTCGTCGCCGGGCTGCTGGCGCGCGGCGCCGATCCGCTGCGCGCCGCGGCGTGGGGCGTCGCCCTCCACGGCGAGGCGGGGAACGCGCTGGCCCGGCGCGTGGGCCCGCTCGGCTTCCTCGCCCGCGAGCTGCCGGACGAGGTTCCCGCCCTCCTGCAGCGTCTCGCCCGCCCACGCTCGCGGTAATCGCGGTACCGGTATCGCCTGGCAATCGGCGATCTTGATTTTCTCACAGAGGACACGCAGAGGCACGGAGAACCAATCGCGGTCCTCCGTGCCTCTGTGATCTCCGTGTCCTCTGTGAGACCCAATTTTCGGATCTCGGAACGGGCGATGGAACTGCGTCAGCCGCCGACCGCGACGGAGACGCGGTTCGCGATCGCCTTCTCCAACTCGCCCGTGGAGGCGCAGTTCAGCGGCGCGCCGGAGGTGCCCTGCTGGCGCGCCATGGCGGTCGCGGTGGTCTCCAGCCGGCTCCCGCTTCCCTCCTGCCGCACGGTGCTCCACACCGCCAGCTGCATGCGGTACGAGTCGGCCGCCTCCGTCCCCATCGCCGTGCTCCCACAAGTGAAGTAGCGCGAGAGCTGGGCGCCGCCCAGCCGGCGGCTGATCTCGAAGTTGCGGTTCCCCAGCGTCCAGTTCCGCGGGTCGCGCATCACCACCGGAATGCCGACCGACGCGTAGACGCTGTCGAGCGCCGCCCACACCGCCTCCGGGGCCGCCGCCAGCGTCCGCGCGGCGGCCACGGTGGTGGTATACGTGTTCATCTCCAGCGTCTGCCGCGATGCCTGGCGGCCCGCGGCCGCCACCTCCACCACGCCGGTGGTGCGCTGCGGCGGCGTTCCCGCGCCCGCGCTGGCGCACCCCGCCAGCAGCACGGCGGCCGCCCCGGTCCAGGCTCGTCTCATCACCTTCTCCCTCGCGTCGGGAGGTATCGAGGAAGGGCGGCGGACATCAGCCGCCCACCGACAGCGCCACGTGGTTCCCGATCGCCTTCTCCAGCTCGCCCGTCGACGTGCAGGCCACCGGCGGGCTCGACGGGCCCTGCGCGCGGGCCGCGGCCTGCGCCGTGGTCTCCAGCCGGCTCCCCGTCCCCTGCGCCGCCACCGAGCTGATCACCGAGATCTGCAGCCGGTACGAGTCGCTGACCGACGCGCCCATCGCCGAGTTGCCGCAGTTGAAGTAGGTCGACAGCGGCTTGCCGTTCAGCCGCCGGCTGATCTGCAGGTTGCGGTTGCCCAGCGACCAGCTGGCCGGGTCGCGCATGGCCACCTCGATCCCCAGCGCGGCATACGCCGAGTCGAGCACCGCGTACACCACCTCGCGCCCCGCCGCCAGCGTGCTGACCACCGGCGCGTTCGCGTCGATCGAGCTGACCGAGTAGTTCACGCTTCCCACCTGCGAGCCGTTGCTCACCGGCACCGTGATCAGCGTGGTGTTCTTCTGCGGCGCCTGGCTGGTGCCGCCGGTCGCGGTGGCGCAGGCGGCAAGGGTCAGCAGGACCATCACTGCGGGCAAAGCTCGGTTCATCACATCCATTCTCCGGGTTGGGTGGCGGCGCCGTCACGGGGTGGGCACGTCCGCGCCGCCGCACGGTCATGCGGTGAAAAGATCGTCGCCTTCAGCCCCGTCCCGCAATGCCGCGCGACGAAGTGCGGGTGCCGGCGGAGAGAGGCGCGGGCGGGCCCATCCGTTAAGACACCCCGGCGCGCCCGCCACCCCGCCGCGGGTGTCAGAAGATGGCAGGCAAAAGCGTCCTACCCACATGGAGCAGCGCGGGCCGCGCGGGCACTCTTGCGGCTTGGAAGATGCAGCTTCATCCATACGCATGCCGGGGAGCAGCCCCGCACGCTCCTCCGCGCCTCCACCCCGGCTCCACGCCGTGCGGGCCCCGACCCGCGCGCACCCGCACTTCGGCCCGGAGGTCGCCATGACCCGACGCCCCGTCCGCATCACCACCCTTTCGCTGGCGGTGCTCCTGGCCGCGGCGTGCGCCACCTCGCGCCCTTCGAACACGGGCGCCACGCACGAGCCCGCGCACAGCTCGGCGCGCTACCTGAGCGCCGAGGCCATCAAGGAGTCGGGCGCGCGCAACGCGTGGGAGGTGCTGCGCCGCCTGGGCGGCGTGCGGCTGGAAGAGGGGTACGGCGGCAACCCCGAGCGCATCCGCCCCACGCGCGGCAACATGACCATCCTGCTCGACGACTCGCCCATCGTGCTCCTCGACGGCGCGCGCCTGCTGGACTACGACGTCCTCCGCGCGCTCCCGGCGCGGCAGATCGCCTCGATCGAGTTCCTGAACGGGCTGGAGGGCACGCTCAAGCACGGCTCCGGGGCCGGCGGCGGCGCCATCGTCATCCTCACCCGCACCGACGTCGACCACACCAACTGAGCGGCGCGGCGGCACACGCAGCGCGGGGCCGGCGGAGCGAACCCTCTCCGCCGGCCCCGCTGTTTCGTCCCGATTTCGGGCGATCCTTATTTCACACGGAGGAAGCGGAGGGAACGGAGGAACTCAGGTCAGTCCTCCGCTCCCTCCGTTTCCTCCGTGTGATTCATGCTTTGGACATCCTGGGAATGCACGATCAACACGTGGAATCGGGGATGATACCCAGTCCGGGTGAAGCATTGGTGCGTCTGACCGGATCTCGTGCTGACGCGATGATAGATCCTTCGGCCTGCAAACGCTTGCGTAGACGCTGATTGCGGTCTGGCCGGCCTCAGGATGACGTCAGCGCGGGATCGGTCCGGTGCATTAAGCAGATTCCCGGACTTCGTATGAGACCGTCTCGTCCTCCCTCTCGACGCGAACCGACGACGGGGATTCGCGCCGCAGGCCGACGCCGCCGCATCTCCGCGTCTCCGCGTCTCCGCGTGAGGCCAGGAAAGCCGACGCCGCACGACAGCATGCAGAGCCGACGGGATGCGTAAAACGCCGAAGGGGCAGGCACCGGAAACCGGTGCCTGCCCCTTCGACGTCATGCCTCCGCCGCGCTTACGCGTTGCGGTTGATGCAGCCCGTGAAGTTGGGGTTGTTCCCCTCGTCCACGTAGATCGGCAGGTTCACGTCGTCACCGTAGTTGCCGCCACGGAAGTACGCACCCGTGGGGAACACGCCGTCCTCCGTGCGCCCGTAGTAGCGGATCAGGCGCCGCAGGTCGCCCAGGCGGTGCGAGGTCAGCCACAGCCAGTACTCACGCTCCTTGAAGAACTGGTTCACCCGGCCGGCAGCGGTGCCCGGGTCGGCCAGAGCCGCAAGGCCCACGCTGGCGCGCAGCGTGTTCAGGGCCGTGAGGTAGGTGTTGCTGGCGCCGCCGTTCAGCGCGGCCTCGGCCTCGATCAGCCGGGCCTCGATGCCGTTGGCCAGCGGCACGTCCGAATCACGCGACGGATACTTCAGCTGCGAGTAGAACGGATCCGGGATGCTCGGGTCGAAGCCCGGGCGCGTGTTGTTGTTCGGGATGCGCGGATCGTGGATGGCGCCGTCCGTCTCGCCCTCCGTGATGAACGGCAGCCCGTTCCCGCCCTCCAGGTTCGCCACGCCGTAACGGCCCGAGTCGATGGTGTAGTTGTACACCCCGTTCTCCTGGCGCGTCGTGTTGGACGAGTGGAAGACCAGGTAGCTGAACGTCGTGGGCACCGCGGCCACCGTGGCCGCCGCCGCCGCGCGGTCGTTCAGGTTCAGCTGCGCGCGAGCCTTGCCCACCAGCGCCAGGCGCTGCTCGATCGAAGCCGCCGGCGCGATGGCAAGCGCCGAGTCGAAGCGCTCGATCGCGGTGGTCAGGATCTGCTGCGTGGTCTGCGGCGTGCCGAAGATCGGCGCCCCGCCGCCCACCGGGAAGCTGCTGAACGCAACCCCCGAGCAGTAGTTCTCGGCGAAGAAGATGTACGTGTAGCCGGCCAGCGCGAACAGCTCCGCGCGGCGGCGGTCGGTCGCCTTCCCCGAGCTCGCGAACAGCTCCACGCCGGTCTCGGCCGAGCGGCGCGCGCGGTGCAGGTTGCGCTCCACGTCGTCGAGCTGGCCGTTGGACGTGGTCCCGTTGGCCCCGGCCGTCACGATGGCGCGCTGGTCGATCTCCACGCGCGTGTCGAACGTGTCGTGGCTGCGGAACTCGTCGGTCAGCAGCCCCGAGAGCAGGATCTGGCTCTCGTTGCTGCCGCCGCCGCCCGTGCTGCCGGTGCCGCTGTAGGCCAGCGCGAAGTCGCCCACGGCGCCCGCGTACACCACCGGCGACGCGGTCGAGTCCTGCACCGAGCCCGGCGTGGCCACGTCCGGGTCGTCAACCTCCAGCAGCTTGTCCACCGAGCAGGCGCCCAGCGGGAGCAGAAGCCCCAGCGCGGCCACCCGCAGCGGGAAGGGCCGCTTGCGGCCCCTCCCCAGGTTGGTGTCGGTATGCCTCATCTCGTGAATACTCCTTGGGAGATTAGAAGCCCAGGTCGATACGGGCCGTCCAGTAGCGGACCGGCGGCTGCCCCAGGAAGTCGAACGTGCTGAAGTTCGACTGGCCACCGCTGTTCAGCTCCGGATCCAGGCCGGTGTAGTCGGTCCAGGTCTTCAGGTTCCGGCCCGACAGCGTCAGGCTGAGGTTGCCCAGCCCGAAGCGCGAGTACATCGACCGGGGCGCCATCAGCGTGACCGAGACCTCGCGCAGCTTGGTGAAGCTGGCGTCCTCGATGTAGCCGGTGTACACGCCGTAGGCCGCGTCGGCCACCGCGCGGGCCTGGTCGGCCAGCGGAGCGGACGGGTCGTTGATGGCCTGGCAGTTCAGGAACACGCCGCAGCGGAACTCCTCGGTGCTGTTGAACAGCTTGTAGCCGCCCTTGTGGTCCACCAGGGCCGACACGCGCAGCACGTCGAAGAAGGTCAGCGTGGTGTTCAGGCTCGACTCGCGGGTCGGGAACGGCGTCCCCTGGAACACCGGCTCGTCCTCGGGCACCACCTCGTCCACCCCGATGATGCCGTCGTTGTTGGCGTCGGAGAAGGAGTAGGGGATGCCGAAGTACGCGCCGAGCGGGAAGCCCTCCTCGTGGCGCTGCGAGTCGCCGCCGATGCCGAAGATGATCGGGTCCACGCCCTCGCCCAGCTCGATCAGCCGGTTGCGGTTGGTCGAGTAGGTGATGGTGGCGTCCCAGCGCAGCGGACGCGTCTCGAGCAGGTGCGCGTTGACCAGCGCCTCCCACCCCTTGTTCGACACGCGGCCCAGGTTCACGGTCTGCGTCTGGCTGCTGCCCAGCGACGAAGCCAGGCGGCGGCTGACCAGCGCGTCACGCGACACCTTGTCGTAGTGCGTCACCTCGAAGCCCACGCGGTCGTTGAAGAAGCCCGCGTCGAACCCGAGCTCCACCTCGCGCGACCGCTCCGGCCGCAGGTCCGCGTTGCCGGCGCCGCCCACCGTGATGGCCGGCACGCTGGCCTCGGTGGCGCCGCTGCGGATGGTGCCCGTCACCGGGCTGAAGAACGCCTTGGCGGTGCGGAAGCCGGGGGTCAGCCCCGACTGCCCGTACGCCGCGCGCAGGCGCAGCGTGCTCAGCACGTTGGTCTGCGGGAACCACGGCTCCTCGGCCACCACCCACGACGCCGAGAGCGAGGGGTAGTAGATGAAGCCCAGGTCCTGGCCGAACGCGCTGTTGCGGTCGCCGCGGATCGAGCCCGTCAGGTACAGCTTGTCGCGCCAGGCGAACTGCTGCGACGCCAGCAGACCCACCGTCTTCACGTCGGAGTTGCTCTCGCCGATCGAGAAGCGCTCGGAGATGGCGTTCAGCGAGTTGGTGCCCGCCAGCAGGTTGTAGCCGCCGGCGTTCCAGGCGCTGCCCACGTCGCGGTAGAACGAGAAGCCGGCCGTGGTGGTCGACGCCAGCGAGGGCGCCAGGTCGAAGGTGGCCGTACCGCTGGCGTTCGCCGTGAAGTTGCGGATGAGCGCCGGCAGCACGAAGCGGTACCCGATCACGTAGTCCGCCACGCCGTTGGCCGGCTGGAAGACGTTCGGCGCCAGGTCCTGGAACTCGGTGCGGTTCAGCACGTCCATCCCCGCCACGCCGTTGAACGTCAGCCACGACAGCGGCGAGAAGCGCGCGTTCAGCGAGCCCGTGAAGCGCTCCACGCGCTGCGAGTTGTCGAACGCGTAGCGCAGGTCCTTCGGATACGAGAAGTAGCCGCCGCGGAGGTCGGTCGGGGTGCAGACCGCGCAGGCCTGGCCCAGGATGCCGCCGCCGATGAAGCCCTCCACCGCGTTGTCGTTGTACGGCAGCTGGGCGTGATTGCTCACGTAGCCGGTCCGCAGCGACAGGTTGAGCTTGCGGCTCACCTGGGCGGTCAGGTTGCCGCGCAGGTTGACCTGCTTCAGCTCGTTGTTCTGGTAGATGCCGTTCTCGCGCTGGCTCTCGCCCGACACGAAGTACTGGATGTCCTGCGTGCCGCCGCCCACCGACAGGCCGACCGTGCGCTGGCTGCCGTCACGGAAGGGCGAGTTGTCCTCGAGCGGGTTGTACGACTGCAGCTCGCCGGTCACGCACAGCCCCAGGTCGGCCTGGAAGGGCCGGCAGTTGCCGGTGTTGGCCGCGTTGCGCATGCGGTAGTTGGCCGGGTACGCGTTCGGCTCGGTGATCGAGCCGAGCTCGCTCCAGGCGTTCCACCGGGTGCGGCCGGCGCGGCCGCGCTTGGTGGTGATCTGGATCACGCCGTTGGCGGCCGCGGTGCCGTACAGCGCCGACGCGGCGGGCCCCTTCAGCACCTCGATGTTCTCGATCTCCTCGGGGTTCAGGTCGTTGAGCCGCGAGAAGTCCTGCCCGGCCAGGTCGATCTGCGACGACGACGTGTTGTTGTTCACGCGCACGCCGTCGATGAAGATGATCGGGTCGTTCGAGAGCGAGATCGAGTTGTTGCCGCGGATGCGGATGCGGGCGCCGGTGCCCGTGGTCCCCGAGCTCTGCAGCACGGCCACGCCGGCGGCGCGGCCCTGGATCAGCTGGGTCACGTTGGTCACGGCGGCCATGTTCACGCTGTCGGCGCGAAGGGTGGACACCGAGTTGCCCAGCTCACGGGTGCGCTGCTCGTTCCCCGTGGCCGTGGCCACCAGGCCGCCCAGCTGGATGGCCGAGGTCGAGAGCGTGAGGTCGGCCGTGGCGGTGCCGCCGGCGGCCACGGTGGCGCTCACGGTCCGCGTCGAGAAGCCCAGACGCGAAGCCGTGACCTGGTGCGTGCCCGCAGGCACGCCGGGAATGCGGTACTGCCCGTTCTCGTTCGTCACACCGCGCAGCGATGTGCCCATCACGGTCACCGTCGCGCTTGCGATCGGCTGCGCATTCTGCGCATTGGTCACGCGGCCGGTGATCGTACCGGTCTGCGCGGCCGCGATGGTGGGTACGACTGCCGCCGCGAGGGCGGCCACCAACAACCGGAGCCTTTTCATGGTCTCTCCTCAGCACGGTCGAAGTTCCACTGCCTTCCGGCGGCTGTCGCGCCGGAAAGCCGGGTCGGACACAAGGTAGGCACCTCCTGCAGATGTGGACCGGCAATGGCCCGGAGCGGGGTCGTCCCCGCTCCGGGAGGGAACAGATGTTCAGGTCGCTGCGGATCGGGCCGCCGTGCCAACGAACCCCGAAACGGGCAGCGAACCAAGGTAATCGAACGCTAACAGTTTTGGCAACATGCGTTTACGCGACAAACCGGCGGCTCCCCGCTTTTGTTCGAACGAGCGTTCGTCCCGGCGCGCTCCTGCGTGGATCAGCCGCGGAGGTCGGCGCTGCGGTGCGGGTGCTCACGGCTAACGGAGTTATAACGAACGAGACGGCCGAGTTGCGACACGGTGGCAGGATCATGGCGGAAATGCAAGTATTCCGCGAGCCGCAACTTCCGCGCCGGTGCTACCGCACGGGTAGCACGGCGTGGAGTATATGCGCCCGCTCAACAAACTTCCAGTGTCCGCGGGGCGGCGGATGCAAATCTGCTCGCCAGGCGTCCCCGGGAGCGCGTGCACGGAGACCTCGGATGCACCGACGCGTTTCCCGCCGCGGATGTTAAGCCGGAAATCACCCCTGCTTCCACTTCACCGGGCGGGTGGCGCGGGGGTGCACGTCGAGCCGGTGGGCCATCCGCCGGAAGGCCGGGCCGTGGTCCACCGCGGCCCCCTCGAGGTACTGCCAGAGGTGGATCATCTCGTGGCGCATGGTCTCCTCGGCCTGCCCGGCCTCGCCGTGCACGCACAGGCGCCACGAGATCACGATCTCCAAGGGGTGCGACGAGAAGTGCCCGTTCCGCCGCCGCATCTTGCGCGACAGGTGGATGGGCACGCGCGGCAGCCGCCCGCCGAAGCAGCGCACGTTGGCGCGGTCGAACTCGGCCTGCAGCCGCTCCAGGTGCAGCCGGTCGGCCGGGTGCGCGTGGCGCCGCGCCTTCCGCGGCGGCGTGGCCGCGCGAGGGATGGCGTCGATGAAGCGCTGCACCCTCTCCTTCGCCTGCTCCCGCTTCTTCCCCCGCACCGTGCGGGTGTAGAGGTGGGCCACGGCGGCCAGCACCGCCTCGTCCGCGTCCGCGAACGCCGCGTTCATGCGGATCGTCCCCCGGTCGCGCCCAACGGAGATCATCACCCGGCGGTTGTCGGTGAAGACCACGCGCTCGTACGGCGCGCCGTGCTTCCGCAGGAGGGCCAGGACGCGCGCCTCGCCGTGCTCGCGCGGCGGGTGTGGCGGCGGCGCGGCACGCGGCGGGACCGGCGCGGGGCGCGGGGGCGCGGGCCTGTCCGGCTCCGGCGGGGAGCCGAACAGGTCCAGGAGGATGTCCTTCAGCTTCAAGGAGACGTGGCGGATCGGGCGGTTCAGGCGGCCGCCAGCGCGGGCGGGCGCTCGGCGTGGCGGTACTCCACGGTGTAGCCCAGCGCGCGGGGGACGGCCAGGAGGCGGTCGAGGTCCAGGTCCACGCGCGCGCCGGCCTTCTGCGTCACCTCGTCCTCGATGGGAAGGTCGAAGTCGTCCGCGCCGTACTCCAGCGCGCGGAACGCCTCCTCGTTCTGGGTGAGGACCGAGGTGCGGAAGTGCCTGACGTTGTCCAGGAAGATGCGGGACAGCGCCATGTGCCTCCAGTACTCGCGCGGCGAGATCTCCTGCCCTCCGAGATCCGTGCCGTACGGCTTGTACGTCCAGCAGAGGAAGGAGAAGAGGCCGGGGTTGCCGTCGGCCAGGCAGGCGTCCTGGAAGTCGCGGGTGCGCTGCAGGTGCTCCAGCCGCTCTTCCAGCGTCTCGTCGAAGCCGATCACCATCGTCGCCGTCGTCCGCATCCCGGCGTCGACGATGGCGCGCTGGGCCTCGAAGTACTCGCGCACCGTGTACTTGAACTTGGCGTGGCGCCGGCGGAAGTCCTCGGTCAGGATCTCGCTGCCGCCACCGGTGATCCAGTGCACCCCCGCGTCGCGCAGCCGCTCCGCCGCCTCGCGGTGGGAAAGGTTCGCGCGGTCGGCCAGGTACATGAACTCGGCGATGGTCAGCGCGTAGAACTCCACCCGGTCGCCGTAGCGCTCGCGCACGGCGGCGAACAGGTCGGCGTAGTAGTGCAGCGGCAGCTTGGGGTTGAATCCCCCGTTGAAGCCGACCAGGTCGCCGCCGACCGCGAGGAGCTCGTCGATCTTGGCGAACACGTCCTCGCGGGTGAGGACGTAGCCCCCCGGCTGGTTGGGAAGCACGTAGAAGGCGCAGTAGTCGCACTGCGCCACGCACACGTTGGTGTAGTTGATGATCCGCATCACCATGTAGGTGGCGCGGTCGGGTGCGTGGTAGCGCGCGCGCACCGTCTGGGCCAGCCCCTTGAGCTCGTCGTCGGACGCGTGCAGCCACAGCACCGCGGCGTCTTCGGCCGTGATGCGCCCCCCCTGCTGCACCGTGGCGGCGATGCCGAGCAGGCGCGCGGCGGGGTCTGTGATCGAGGACGTGGCGGACACGCGGCTCCCCTTCGCAACTCGGGCGGAAATGCTTGCTGGACTGCGGTTAAGAATGGGGATGCCGCCCCCGCCGGTCAACGCCCGCACGGCCGTCCGATCCCTCTACCGGCCGCTGGAGGACACCTCGTGTGGGAAGGTTTACGGAGGCGCCGGATGATCCGGCCGCCACGCAGTGCCGCGAGCCGAAATCGGAGCCGGCCGCATCGCCGACCGGCGGCTGAAGCCGCAGCAACCACGACGAAAAGCCTCGCAAACTGCGCGAGGCTTCAAACGGCGAATGGAGGCAACCGATCGGGAGGGGTTGGAAC
>DASUYB010000060.1 GCA_036377595.1 Longimicrobium sp.
GATCCGGCGTCGCCTGAACCTGGAGGCCATGCTGCGCTACGACCGCGGCGAAACCGACCGGGCGCGCACGCTGTGGCATGACGTCATCGAGCACGCCACCGCCGCGGGGGACCAGGCGCTGGTGTCGGCCGCAAACAACAACCTGGGTGTGATCTTCGTGCTGCAGGACCAGGTGGATGATGCACTCGCCGCATACATGCGTGCGCTCATCGCCGCGACGCGGCTCGGTGACCGGCGGGGCATCGCGCAGGCACATCAGAACATTGCAATCCTGCATCGCGAGAACGCCGCGGGTGACGAAGCCGACGCCCACTTTGCCCAGGCCGCCGCGCACGCCGCGGAAGCCGGGATGTGTGATGATGTGCGGGGGCGCGTGGATGAGGAGCGCGCTCTGCTGCTGCTGGAGCGCGGCGACATCGAGCTCGCCGACGCCACGGCGCGCCGCGCACTCGTCACGTTCCGCCGCATCGCCGACGTCAGCGGCCAGGGTGAAGCGCAGCGCGTGCTCGGCATCATTGCGCTCCGCAGGCGGGACTACGTCACGGCGCGCAATCACCTCGAGGAGGCCGCGGGTGCAGCGGCGCGCGCCCACAACGCGCTGCTGGATGCGGAAACCAGAGAGGCTCACGCCTTGCTCGAGCGCGCCCGGGGGGACGACGCGGCTGCAACCGCGCTCGAGCAGGCGGCCGCTGACGGTTTTGCCGCGATCGGCGCGGCACCCTGGGGTCGCCGGATCCGGGTACGGACGGCGGCTCTGGCCTCCGGTCAGCCGGGTCTGACCTCTTCCTGAGACCGGCGGCGCCCGCCGGGCACACGTGTTTGTTGCGGAAACTGCCGCGTCCTTCTTAGGCTGGAGACCCGCGACATCGCGGTCCCACCCAAACAGCCAGACACCCCAGGAGGCACCATGGCCAGGTCCGAAGGGATAACGCCGCGCCGAGGATTTCTTGCGACTGCCGCAGGCATCGCTGCGGCCGCGGGTCTCACACCGCTGCTGCCGCGCAGTGCAGCCGCGCTGAAGCGCGACGCGGGTGCGGCGAGTGCGCGCTCGGCCGACCCCGCACTCGACGCGTGGTTCGGGAAGATCCAGGGCAAGCACAAGCAGATTTTCGATGCGCCTGAGCCGAACAGCGGGATGGCGGCGATCTGGCCGCGCGTCTACATCAACACGATGAAGGCGACGTACTCGAACGAGCCCACGGTCGCGGTCGTGATCCTGCGCCACGGCGCGCTGCCGCTGTCGATGAACGACGAGCTGTGGGCGAAGTACAAGTTCGGCGAGATGTTCAACATCCAGGATGGCAGTGCGCCCGCGACGCGCAACGTCTACGCGAAGATCACCAATCTGCCGCTGCCCGGCCTGGGTGTCAGCGAGCTGCTGAAG
>DASUYB010000061.1 GCA_036377595.1 Longimicrobium sp.
GCGCGCGGGTTCCAGGTGTGCACCAGGTTGGCGTTGCCGTTCAGGTTCAGGTTGTGGCTGTTGGCCAGGATCGACGCGCCGGGCTGCGGGTCGGCGGCCATGAACTGCAGCTCGGCCGGGAAGAGGAGCCCGTTGTCCTGGTTGAAGTAGTCCACCCCGCCGGTGCCCAGCAGCCTGAGCGACGAGCGCTCGCCGCGCATCAGGTCCACCTTGAGCGTCCCCGAGGTGATCATCCGCCACACCGACTCGTCGTTGTGCGACAGGGCGGCCGTCTGCAGCGGGTTGCTGGCGCCGAACGGGTTGTTGGGGAACACGCCGTTCGTTCCGCGCAGGTCCACGAAGCTGGGCGTGCCGCTGAGCACCACGTAGTAGCTCACGCCGGCGTTGTCGTTGTTGGTCAGCCCGCGGTCGGCGTCGGTGTGCAGCAGGTTGCTGTTCAGCGACACGTCGATGCGCGGCCCCAGCGTCTGGTCCAGGTTCAGCCGCACCGACTGCTTCTGGAAGCCGGTGTTCTCGATGATCCCGGCGTCGTTCTGCACCAGCCCCGACACGTAGTAGCGCGTCCCGCCGTTGCCGCCGCTCACGCTGGCCGAGGTCTCGGTGGAGATCGGCTTGCGCTCGGCCAGCAGGCGCTCCTGGTCGAAAGACTGGATGGGCGTGCCGTCGGCGTTGAAGAACGCCGCCGCGCCCGCGCCGAACGCGCCCACCGCGTCGTCGCGGGTGAACGCGCGCGAGCCCAGCGTGTTGGAGATCTCGCTGAAGCCCACCCGCTGCGTGAACGACACGGCCGGACGCCCGTCACGCCCGCGGCGGGTGGTGACGATGATCACGCCGTTGGCCGCCTTCGAGCCGTAGATGGCGGCCGCCGAGGCGCCCTTCAGGATCTCGATGCTGGCGATGTCCTGCGGGTTCAGGTCCGAGATGCGGTTGGTGGGCGCGTCCTGGTTGCTGGCGCTGTCGCCCACGATGGCCTTGGTCACCGCGTTCTGGCCGGACGAGATGGAGACGTCGCTCACCACCACGCCGTCGATCACCCACAGCGGGTTCGACGAGCCGTTGATGGTGTTCACGCCGCGCATGTTGATCTGCACGCCGCCGCCGGGGGCGCCGGAGTTGGTGGCGATCTGCGCGCCGGGCACCTTCCCCTGCAGCGCCTTGTCCACCGTCTGCGCGGGGGTGCGGTCCACCAGGTCCTGCCCCTGCACGGTGGAGACGGCGTTGGCCAGGTTGCGGCGCGCCACGCTCGTGGCCTGGCCGGTGACCACCACCTGGTCGAGGCGCAGCGCGTCCGTCGCCAGCCGGAAGTCGGCGGTCGACTGCGCGGCGGGCACGGTGACCTGCTGGCTGGCGTAGCCGATGAGCGAGGCGCGCAGCGCCACGTCGCCGGCGGGAACGCTGATGCGGTAGGTGCCGTTGGCGGCGGTGTTCACGCCGCGCGTGGTGCCGGCGATGTTCACCCGCGCGCCGCCCAGGGGCTGGCCGGTGGCGGCGGACACCACGGTACCGCTGATCTCGCGCTGCTGCTGCGCCGCGGCGGGTCCGGCTCCCGCGGCCAGCACGCAGGCGAGGGCGAGCAACCACGTTCGCTTCCTCATGCTCCTGCTCCAGTCGGAAAAGGGTGAGTCGCTGCGGACGGATACGTTGCTGAACGCGCCTCCTTTCAGGGGATTGGACGGGACGGGTGGAGCTGCTTCGTGGGAACGTTCGTTCGAGACCGGAGTGTCCGGGGTGGAGCCGTGGGAGCCGTCCGCGCGGGGCGGCGGCTTATTCGGGTCGCGGCGGGACCGGGGATGGTCCGGCGGCATGCATCAGTTTTCAGCCTGAATGGCTAAGTTGTTACAGGCCAGATGCACGCGCAAGTCCCGCGCGCGGCGCCGCTTTTTCCGATCACCATCCCTCGTCCGGCCGTGTGCCACGCGGCGCGGTAGCAGCGCCGCCCGCCGGGGTTGACCGCCCGGTGCGCGGACGGCATCGTGCGGCGTGTCTCCCCCTTCGCTCCCAACGTGCCGGGTGGTGATTCCGTGACGATCGAGATCGAGGCGCCCGCCCCGCTCGGGCGCGAGGCCGCGGAGGCGCGGCGGGTGCTGCGCGAGCTGATGCGGCTGCACCAGCTCCGCGAGCGCGACCGGGTGAGCGTGTACGGCGTCACCGTGAGCGGGGCGCACGCGCTGGAGGTTTTGGCCGAGCGCGGCCCGCTGTCGCTGAGCGCGCTCTCCGCCGAGCTGTTCGTGGACCGCAGCACGGCCTGCCGCACGGTGGGGCTGCTGGAGGACCGTGGATGGCTGGCGCGCCTTGCCGACGCGCGCGACGGCCGCGCCATCCGCCTGGAGCTGACGGAGGCCGGCCGCGTGCTGGAGGCCCGCCTGCGCCAGGACGCCATCTGGGAGACGGAGGCGCTCCTCGCCGCCCTCCCGGCGGATGACCACGCCGCCGCCCTCCATCTCCTGCGCGAGCTCACCCGCGCCTCCGCCGCGCATGCGGGCGTGCCGGAGCCTGCCGTGTAGCCGTCGGACCGACATCCATTGGACTCACGCGGAGACGCGGAGACGCGGAGGCGCGGAGAACTGCATGGGTTCCTCCGCGTCTCCGCGTCTCCGCGTGAGAAATCAGGTCTCGAAGAAGATCAGCTCGTCTTCGCCCTTCAAGACAAGACTCTTGACAATCGATTTGCCAATACGTATTAGCTAATACGCATTAGCAAACCACCCGCCCCGCTGCATGCCTGCGAACCCGCTCCGTCCCGTCACCACGCACGACGTCGCCCGGAGGGCGGGGGTCTCGCAGGCCACGGTGTCGCTGGTGCTGAGCGGCAACCCGCGGGCGCGCGTCGCGACGGCCACGCGCGAGCGAGTGCTGGAAGCGGCCGAGGCGCTCGGCTACCGGCCGAACATCCTGGCGCGGGGACTCGTCCGCGGGCGGTCGTACGCCATCGGGGTGGTGGTGCCGGACCTGAGCAACCCGTTCTTCCTGGACGTGGTGACCGGCGCGCAGCGGGTCGCGGCCGAGGCGGGGTACGCGATCCTCCCCGGCGACACGCGCGAGAGCACGCCGATCCGCCGCCTGGAGGCGCTGCGCGCGCGGCAGGTGGACGGCGTGATCATCGACGGCGTCGGCGCGGCGACGCTCCCGCACGACGCGCTGAGCGACCTCAAGGTCGTGGTCGTCGACGAGCCGTCGGAGCGCTGGCCCGGGATCGCGTCGGACGCGCTGGCGGCGGGGCGGATGGCGGCGGAGCACCTGATCTCCCTGGGCCACCGCAGGCTGGCGTTCATCGGCCCCGCGACGGACGTGCACGGCTTCCGGATGCGCGAGCGCGGCTTCTTCCAGGCGCTGCGCGAGGCGGGGATCGCGCTCCCACACGAATGGCTGCGCAGGACGCCGCCCACGGTCAGCGGCGGGCAGAAGGCGATGAAAAGTCTCCTCGCTTCGAGTGAGCGTCCGACCGGCGTCTTCTGCGCCAACGACCTGGTCGCCATGGGCGCGCTGAAGGCGGCACTGACGGCCCGGGTCTCGGTCCCCGGCGAGCTGTCGATCGTCGGCTGCGACGACGTGGAGATGGCGAGCTTCGTCACCCCCGAGCTGACCACCGTCGCCATCCCCGCGCGCGAGCTGGGCGCCCGCGCGGCGCGTCTCCTCCTCCGCCAGCTCGACGGCCAGGAGGTGTCGGTGAAGCCCGCGAAGCTGCTCCCCGTCAAGCTCGTAAGGCGCGGGACGACGGCGCCGCCGCAGGGGACAACGGGCGAACAGCCGTCCCGCTCCGAATCCCCCACTTAGGACTTGGGACTCAGGACTCAGGACTTCTCCATCGTGCGCCACGCCACCATCACCGGAACCGGCTCGTTCGTCCCCGCG
>DASUYB010000062.1 GCA_036377595.1 Longimicrobium sp.
ACGCGGAGCCGCGGAGGGATGAGGGTCGATCCTCCGCGGCTCCGCGTCTCCGCGTGAGCCCGATCGCTGAAGCAGTTGCGGCAGGGAGCGGGGGATGTAGCTTCGGCGCGGGCGCCCGCGCTGGGCGGGCGCCGCGATCCACGTGACCCCGCCCGCGCCGCCGCATGATGCCCACGCCCCCGGTGATCGAGACGGAGCGCCTGGTCCTGCGCATGGCCGAGGTGCGCGACGCGCCGGAGATCGTGCGCTACTTCAGCGAGAACCGCGCGCACCTGGCCGGCTCGCGGCCGCGCATGCAGCCGGAGCTGTTCACCGAGGACTTCTGGCGTTCGCAGGCGCACGCGGCGCTCAGCGAGTTCCGCACCGACCGCTCGCTGCGGCTGTTCCTGTTCGAGAAGCCGGGCGCGCAGCGCGTGATCGGCAACATGAACTTCGTGCAGTTCCAGCGCGGCGCGGCGCACCACTGCACGCTGGGCTACGGGATCGCCGCCGACCGCGAGGGGCGCGGGCTGATGCGCGAGGCGCTGGAGGCGGGGATCCGGCACGTGTTCGAGGTGCTGGACATGCACCGCATCCAGGCCAACTACGTCCCGTGGAACCGCCGCAGCGGCGGGCTCCTGCGCCGCCTGGGGTTCACCGTCGAGGGATACGCGCGCGACTACCTGTACCTCGACGGGCAGTGGCAGGATCACATCCTCACCAGCCTCACGAACCCGCACTGGAAGCCGGACGAGTAATACGAAGTCCGGGAATCTGCTTGATGCACGGACCGATCCCGCGCTGACGTCATCCTGAGGCCGGCCAGACCGCAATCAGCGTCTACGCAAGCGTTTGCAGGCCGAAGGATCTATCATCGCGTCGGCACGAGATCCGGTCAGACGCACCGATGCTTCACCCGGACTGGGTATAAGCGCCGCAATCCCATCCCGCCGAACCGTTATGCCGGGCTCGACCTGCCCGATCGTTGCCGTCCGCCGCCGCGGCAGGTAGTTTGAATCAAACCATTCGTTCACACACGCAGTTCCCCAGCATGTCCTGATGCCACGGTTCGTACCCCGGTGGCGCGCCGCCGCGCGGGGAGACGCCGCGGCGCCGGCGCGCGGTCCGGACCGTTCTCCGGTTTCGCCGCGCCGCGCCGCGTTTCTCCTCGCCATCGTCTCCCTGCTGGTCTACAACGCGAACGGGCGGGTGATCGCGGCGGGCGACACCCTTCCGGCGCGCTTCATCCCGTTCTCGATCCTGCTGGACCGGACCGTCGCCGTCGACCGCCTCTTCCGGGCGGAGTACGAGCATCTCCCCCCGCAGCAGCGCGCGCGGATCTGGTTCCTGCGGCCCAGCCACGGACACCTGTACTCCGCCTATCCCGTGGCGCTGCCGGTGCTCGTCACCCCGCTCTACGCGCCGTTCGTGTGGGCGAAGGGTGCGTGGACCGACCGCGAGATCCGCAGCGTGGCGCCGGAGGCCGAGAAGCTCGCCGCATCCGTCATCGCGGCGCTCAGCGTGGCGGTGATGTACCTGCTGCTCGCGGGGATGACCGAGGCGCGCATCGCCCTGGCGCTCACCGTGGCGTTCGCGTTCGGCACCACGACGTGGACCGCGTCGAGCCAGGCGCTCTGGCAGCATGGCGCGGGGGTGCTGCTCATCCTCCTCACGCTGGCCGTGCTGGCGCGGCGCCCGCGCCTGCTCTGGCTCGCGGGAACCTTCGCGGGGCTGGCGGTGGCCGTCAGGCCGAACAACCTCTTCTTCTGGCTCGCCCTCCTGGTCGTCTGCGGCCGCACGCGCCCGCTCCGCGCCCTGCCGCTGGCGCTTCCCGGCGTGGTGATCGGCGCCGCGGTGGCCGCCTACAACCTGAGCGTCTTCGGCGATCTGCGCGGCGGCTACGCGGGGTTCGCGGGGTCGGCGGGCTTTCTCGGCGCGAACGCGTGGACCGGGCTGGCCGGCGAGCTGGTGAGCCCCAGCCGCGGGCTGTTCGTCTACAGCCCGGTGCTGCTGGCGGGACTGGCGGGCGGATGGATCGCCTGGCGCGACGGACGGCTCCTGCGCTCGCCCGTGCTCGCCATAGCCGCGCTCTTCGTGCTGTCGCAGCTGGCGCTGGTGGCCACGTGGGGGATGTGGTGGGGAGGCTGGTCGTACGGGCCGAGGATGCTCACCGAGGCGGCCGCGGCGCTCGTGCTGCTTTCGGTGCCGGCGGCGGAGCGGCTCGGGTCGCGCGGGTGGGCCCGGCTCGGGTTCGCCGCGGCGCTCGCGGTCTCGGTCGCCGTGCAGGCGATCGGCGCGTTCGCGTACGACACCGCGGGCGGGTGGAACCAGTTTCCCGAGAACGTCGATCTGCACCCCAGGCGTCTCTGGGACTGGCGCGACTCGCAGATCCGCCGCACCGCCGGGATCCTCCTCCAGGGCGGATCGCCCGCCGACGCGTCCGCCCCGTGAAGACGGCGCGCAGCGCATGCCTTGGAGGAATCCCGGCGGGACGGCGGCGCGGAGGTGGGGACAACGAAGCGGGCCTCCGGCGGTGACGAACCGCCGGGGGCCCGCTCCGTTGGCCACCCGCACAGCGGGAGACACGCCCGGCTCCCGCCGCTAATCCCCCGGCCGATGCGACCGCCTCACCGGGGCGGCGGAGCGCCGATGCGGATGGTGTCGCGCGGCATGTCGGGCACCGGCTCGGTGACCGGCGGCGGCGCCTGGACGGTGTCGCGCCGGCGGCCGCCGCGGCGCGGCTGCTGGACGGGCGGCGGCTGCGGCACCAGCACCGTGTCGAACGGCACCGGCGCGGGCGACGGCGGCTCCACGTCCTGCGGCAGCGGCGCGGGCGGGGGCGGCGGCGGGCTCGGGCGCACCTCCACCGGCGGCGGGGGTGGCGGCGGCGGAGGCGCGGCCTCGCGGACCTCGCCCTGCTGCGCCTTCGCGCTGTCCACGGGCGGCGGCGGGGGCGGCACGTAGCCGCGCAGCCGCACGAACGGCGCGCCGCGCGGGTTGCGCACCAGCGCCGCGCGCGTCCCCGGGGGCCAGCTGGCCGCCGAGGGGAAGCCGGTGAGCTCGATCCACATCGTGTCCTTCACCACGTGGCCCGAGACGAAGCTGCCGTAGCCGCCCGGCTCGAAGGCCACGAACGCGAAGGTCCCGTCGCGCCGCACCTCGCCGACGATGGGAAAGGCCACGCTGTCGCGCACGTACTGACCGGCGATGGAGTCCAGCCGCTGCGTGGTGATGCGGAACTCGCCGGGCGGCACCAGGCGGTACACCTGCTCGCGCACCCGCAGCGTGTCGCGCACCGGGTACTCGAAGCCGGTAAACCGCCACTGCCCGCCGATCACCGGGAGCCCCGCGCGCTCCTCGAGCGTGGGGCGGTGCAGCGGCGGCAGCGGCTCCACGTCCGCTTTGGCCTCGTCGCACGCCGCCGCGCCGACCAGCGACACCGCCGCCAGCACCGCCTTCAACCGTCTCACCGGCCGTCTCTCTCTGGGATCTGGATGTGGTTGGAGCGCCGTCGGTTCCCCAGGCGCCCGCCGCCCGCACGAGGCGTGCCCGGCGCCGCCGCGCAGTGGACGCCAAGAGTTGACACGATATGGCGACATCCGTAGCTTCGACAGGGATGCCCGGCGGCGGGCCGCCGCTTTTACGCCACCAAGAGCACACCATGTTCACGATCGCGAGCGTTCGGCCCGAGGAGGCGGACGCGCTGCTGCGCCAGGCGCTCGAGGCCCACGGCCAGCGCTTCACCGAGCAGCGCGCGGCCGTCTACCGTTTCCTGCGCGGCACGGACGAGCACCCGACAGCGGACGAGGTGTTCACCACCGTGCGCGGCGAGCTCTCCGACATCTCCCTGGCCACCGTCTACAAGGCGCTGGAGACGCTGGTGAGCTGCGGGCTGGCGGTGAAGCTCACCTACGGCGACGACTCGGCCCGCTACGACGCGCGCACCGACGACCACTACCACTCGCGCTGCCTGAAGTGCGGCGTGGTGCGCGACGTGGCCGCCGAGGCCAGCGCCATCACCCCCTTCGAGGTCGGTGGCGGGTTCCGCGTCGAGGGGTACCGGGTGGAGGTGATCGGCTACTGCCCGGCGTGCGCGGTGGAGCTGGGCTGAGGGGACAGGTTACAGGGGACAGGGAACAGCGGGTTCGATAGATTGAGCGCTCTCCGGCGGTGTGCCGGGGAGCGTTTTTCGTTTCTGGGAGACGGGGATGGTGGAGCCGAACCGCGCGATCGAAGCGAAGCCAGACGCCGCCGCGTGGCCCCAGCGCCGTCGCGGCGATGTGTCCCGCGCGGCGATCGCCGCCGCGATCGACGGCTTCCGCGGCGAGTGGGTGCTGGACGAGGCGCGACGGCTCCCCTTCGGCCAGGCGTCGGGGATCCTGCACGCGCTCCCCGACGCCGTCGCGGTGCCGCGCGACGCGGCGGACGTGGCGGCACTGGTGCGCTGGGCGGCGGCGGCCGGGCACCCGCTCGTCCCCCGCGGCGCGGGGACGGGGATGCCGGGCGGCAACGTGGGCGCGGGCGTCGCCGTCGACCTGGTCACGCACTTCCGCGCGCCGCCGGAGATCGATCCCGCCGCGCGGACGGCGCGCGTGGGGCCGGGCGTGACGCTCGCGGAGCTGAACGCGGCTGCCTCCGCGCACGGCCTCCACTTCCCCGTCGACCCCTCCAGCGGCGACCGCGCGACCTTCGGCGGCATCGTCGCGAACAACTCCGGCGGCTCGCACACGGTGCTCCACGGCTCCGCGCGTGCCTGGGTCGACGCGCTGGAGGTGGTGCTCGCGGACGGCACCCTGGCGCGTACGGCGCGGGGCGAGCGCGAGAGGGACCCACGGCTGGCGGAGATCCTGGTTTCCGTCGACGAGATGCTGGCGGCGCGGCGGGACGAGATCCTCGCCCGCTGGCCGCGGGTGCGGAAGAACTCGTCCGGCTACGCGCTGAAGGAGTACCTGGAGAGCGGCGACGCGGTGGACCTGCTGGTGGGGAGCGAGGGAACGCTCGCGCTCGTCACCGCGGCCACGGTGCGGCTGGCGCCGATCCCGGCGGCGCGCGGGCTGGCGCTGCTGGAGTTCACCGATCTCGCCGCCGCGGGCGCCGCCGTCGAGCGCATCCTGGAGCTGCACCCCGCGACGTGCGAGATCATCGACCGCACCTTCATCGACCTCGTCCGCCAGGGCGACGCGGACCCCGGCTACCCGCTGCGCGAGGGGCTGGAGGCGATCCTGTTCGTGGAGATGGAAGGGGATTCGGACGACGAGGTGGCCGCGAAGCTGGACGCGCTGGAGACGCACGTCCGCGGCGTGGCGGACCGCGCCTCCATCGCCACGGATGCGGCGCGGCAGGAGCGGTTCTGGCACGTGCGCCACGCCGCCAGCCCGCTGATCGCCAAGCTGGCCGGCGACCGTATCTCCATGCAGTTCATCGAGGACGGCGTGGTGCCGGTCGCCCGGCTCGCCGACTACATCCGCCTGCTGCGGCGCGTGCTGGGCGAGCGCGGCCTCCCCGCGGTGATCTTCGGCCACGCGGGCGACGGCAACCTGCACGTGAACCCGCTGGTCGACGTCGCCAAACCCGGCTGGCGTGAAGAGATCGAGGCGATCGCGTACGAGATCGCGGAGGGCGTCGCCGCGCTCGGCGGCACCATGACCGGCGAGCACGGCGACGGCCGCCTGCGCGCGCCGCTGCTCGAGACCATCTGGGGCGCGGAGATGGTGGACCGCTTCCGCGCGGTGAAGGATGCGTTCGACCCCGCGGGCATCCTCAACCCCGGCGTCATCCTCCCCCTCCCCGGCCAGCGCCCGCTCGACGGGATCCGGTACTAAAGACGGCTGAGGCACGAGGCTTACACCAACCCGGTAACGGGTTAACGCACCTCAGACAGACCCCGAACTGACGTCATCCTGAGGCTGAGGCCGGCCACACCGTCCTTGCGTCGTGGACGATGGCGGCAGGCCGAAGGATCTATCGCCAGCCCAGCACGCGATCCGGCGAGTGGCAACGAATCTTCACCCGGGATTCGGAGTGAGCATCATCGGGCTTGCGTTCAAGTCGGCTTGAAGCGGTAGCATCTCTCCTGGAGTTGAATCTCACTCCCCGGAGAGACCTATGCGTACAGACGAGACGGCCGACATCCCCGTCGCCTGCGTCCCCTCGGCGATTCCCGCGGACGAGCGCGCGGAGCATGCTGTGCTCGCCAGGCGGCTCTTCGCCGAGGCGAGCCTCGAGACGCGTCCGCTGCCGGACGGCTGGGCGCTCCGCTTCGCGCCGGAGGAGCTCGAGCAGGTGGCGCGGTTCGTCAGCCTGGAGCGGCTGTGCTGCCCGTTCGTGACGTTCACGATCGAGGTGGCCCCGGGCTCCGGGCTGTGGCTGCGGATGACGGGGCCGGAGGGCACGCGCGAGGTGTTCGAGGCGGCGATGCCGGAGTTCGCCGCGAACGGGTAGACGGCGAGCGACTGTACGATGGACGAGATCCCGATCGGCGAGGTAGCGCGGCGGACGGGCGTGCGTGCGTCCGCGCTGCGGTACTACGAGGAGGCCGGACTGCTTCCGCCGGCCCGGCGCGCGGGCGGGCGCAGGATGTACCCGGCCGACGTGGTGCGGCGCATCCGCCTGCTGCGGTTCGCGCAGCGGGCGGGGTTCACCCTGGCGGAGATCCGCACGCTGTTCCACGGCTTCGACTCCGCCGTGGCGCCGGGTGAGCGCTGGAACGCCCTCGCGCGTGCCAAGATCGACGAGCTCGACGACCTGATCGCGCGGGCGACGCAGATGAAGCGGGGGCTGGAGATGGGGATGGCGTGCGGGTGCGCCAGCTTCGACGAATGCGTCCTGCCCGAGGAGCCCACGCCGCCCGATTCGCGGATCGACGCGCTGGAGATTGTGAACCTCCGCGCCGCCGGGACCGCGAATACAATCTCTGGGTGACGTATCGGTGCGTCCCCCGAATCTCGTGCTGCCGCAATGATAGATCCTTCGGCCTGCAACCGATCGCGCAGACGCTGATTACAGTCTGGCCGGCCTCAGGATGACGTCAGCGTGGGGCTTCGTACAAGCGTCGCCGCGCTGATCACGACGACGATGCGATGCCGCGGACGATCTTCGCGGTGGTGACGAGCTGGCCGACGTGGCGCATGGTGTGCTCGGCCGCGTGGAAGAGGAGGCCGAGCACGTTGCTGGGGAGGCGCTGGCGGCCGACCTCGCGCGGGTCCAGCAGCGTGGCGGCGTCGGTGGCGCGCAGCTGCGCGAGCGCCGTCTCGACCGCGTTCTCGACGACCCGCGTGAGCTCGCGCGCGCCCGGGGGCGGCTCGCCGGGCGCCTGCTCGCGGCGCAGCGCGGCGAACTGCTCGTCGCTGAGCTGCTCGCCGCGCGCGTAGGTGAAGAGGCGGTCGAGCGAGCCGGCCAGGTGCAGCGCGTGGAACCCCGCCGCAGCCGCGCCGCCCGGCCGCGACCACAGCTCGTCCGCGGTGAGATCCGCCAGCGCGGCGGCCACGTCCTCGCGCGCCATGATCAGCGCGTGCGCCACCGGCATCAGCAGCGGCGGGATTTCCGGCACGGGGCCGCGGAGCCACGGTTCGGGCTGGCTCATCTCGTCATCTCTCGATCCAGGAAAAAATGAGCGGGCGGGGCGCTGGCGGCGCCCCGCCCGTTCGCGTTCACCGCGAACGCGTGCGTGGCGTCACGGGCAGGTGCACGTGCAGGTGGGCGTGGCGCAGTTGCGCGACGTACCCGCCACGAACTCTTCGCGGTCGCCGGGCACCACGAACGTGTCCACCACGATGCCTTCCACGTCCAGCCGGATTTTCTCCATGGCTCCGTCTCGCGTGCTGTGGGGATTGAGCGTGGCCGCCACACGCGGCCGCATCCGAAGCTACCGACGCGCCGGTGGGGACGAAAGGGTGGAGGGGCATGGCGCGTGCGGCCCCAAATCACCGTCCCACTCTTCGCATCCCCACAACGGGAGGTATGGATGAAGAAGCTGAAGATCGACGTCGGCGAGCTGAAGGTGGACTCGTTCGCGGTGCCGGCGCAGGTGGAGGCGAAGGGCACGGTGATGGCCCACGCGCCGAGCTATCCCGATCCGGTGTGGACCTGTGCCTATCACTGCACCTGGATCGGCGTCGGCTGCCAGTGACGGCTACGCGGGAGGCCGGGTCCGGATCGGGGCCGGCCTTCGTCATTCACCCTCGATGAACTCCCGCTCGACGATCTCCGCCAGCGCGGCCGGCGTGTTCAGCGACGGGTCGTCGGTGACGCGCTCGAGCAGCGCGCGCAGGATCTCGCCCATGCGCGGGCCGGCGGGGATGCCGAGGGCGCGCAGCTCCTCGCCGCCGATGGCCACGTCGCCGATGTCGAGCGCGGCGCCGCTGCGCATCTCGGCGTCGGCGCGGCGGCGGAGCGCCTCGGCCTCGCGGACGCGCGCGGGGTCGGGGCGGGCGCGGCCCTTCGCGTTCGCCGTCTCCAGGCGCAGCAGGTCGTGCACGTACGCGCGGCCCACGCGGCGGAGCCAGCGCCGCACCTCCGGCCCCGGCGCGTCGTGCGCGGGGAGGTTCTCGTGCTGGGCCACCAGGTGCACGGCCTGGTCGCGCTCGGCGTTGGAGAACTTGAGCCGCGTCATCAGCCGCAGCGTGACGGCCGCGCCGGCGGCCGCGTGGTCGGGGAACTCCGCGCCGCCTTCCGACTCCACGCGCGTGGGCGGTTTGCCGGTGTCGTGCAGCAGCGCGGCCAGGCGGAGATGCGTCTTCGCCTCGGACGCGTCCACGGTGCGCAGGAGGTGGGTCCACACGTCCTCGTCCCCATCCATCACCCCCACGCACGCCTGCAACTCGGGATAGAGCGCGCCGAGCGCGCCGGACTGCTCGTACAGGCGCAGCGAGTCGGACGGGCGCTTCATCCCCCGCAGCACCTTGAGCAGCTCCTCGCGCACCCGCTCGGCGGAAAGGAGCGGGAGCTCGGGCGCGGACTCCCGGGCCGCCTCCCACGTGGCCGGATCGACGCGCATCGAAAAGCGCCCCGCGAAGCGCAGCGCGCGCAGCACGCGCAGCCGGTCTTCGCGGAAGCGCTCGCGCGCGTCGCCGACGGTGCGGAGGATACGATCGCGCAGGTCGGCCACGCCCCCGTGCGGGTCGCGGATCTCGTGCGTGAGCGGGTGCCAGGCCACCGCGTTGATGGTGAAGTCGCGCCGCGCCAGGTCCTCCTCCACCGTGTCGCTGAAGGAGACCTTCGCGTGGCGGCCGTCCGTCTCCACGTCGCGGCGGAAGGTGGTGACTTCGTAGAGATGCTTGTCGGCGCCGAGCACGCCCACCGTCCCGTGCGAGATCCCCACCGGCACGGTGTGGCGGAAGAGGCGCTGCACATCGCGGGGACGCGCAGCCGTCGTCAGGTCCCAGTCGTACTTGTGCGGATGCCCCGCCAGGCCGTCGCGGACGGCGCCGCCGACGGTCCAGGTGTCGAACCCCGCCTCCTCCAGCCGCCGCACGATGCGGACGACCTCGGGCGGCGGCTGCAGGTCGGCGGTGGGGACGTCGCCGGGGGCGGAGCGGGAATCGGTCACGGGCGCGGGAGCCGGGGCGGAACAGGTGGATTCATCGGCCCATCCGCCGGACCGAAGGCGCAAACGGCGAGTGGGCAAAGACTTGGCGGAACTGCTACAAACTGTTATCTTTGACGCCAACCACACACGCCTGTCCGCGCCTTCCACCCGACACGGATGAAGATCTTCGACCTGCTGGAACGCTCCAGCGCCACGGAGCCGTTCCGCGAAGCCGTAATCCGCTTCGTGCGCGAGGGGCGGCCCAACGAGCGCATCGCGTTCAACCGCGACGCGCCGCCGGTAAAGGTGGAGCGCACCGTCACCAAGGTGCTGGAAGAATACCCGGAGCTGCACATCGAATCAATCGAGGTGCGCGGCATGTCGGGATGCGAGTTCTTCCGCGGGGTGATGGAGGTGCACACCGGCGCCGAGGTGCGGAAGATCTCCTTCCACTGGGACTGCA
The DNA here is from genome assembly GCA_036377595.1 of Longimicrobium sp. NCBI lineage: Bacteria > Pseudomonadati > Gemmatimonadota > Longimicrobiia > Longimicrobiales > Longimicrobiaceae > Longimicrobium > Longimicrobium sp. Next base: position 9,969 of record DASUYB010000062.1, read on the forward strand.
AGTGGAAGGCGATGGAGATGGGGTGGCACGACTACTTCGGCTTTCCCGACCAGGCCCGTGCCGCGCGCGAGTTCGGCTACAACTGCTTCCGCGGCTGGAACGAGGACGCGGTGAACCGCAAGGCCGCCGAGCGCGCCGGCGAAGCGGAGGCGGTGACGGCCTGAGGGCTTGCGACAACGGATGGTGATGGACGAACGGCCGCCCCGGCGAGGGGCGGCCGTTTTCGCGTTGTGATCAGGGGGAGACGGGCGAATGGAATTCGCGGCAACAAGGGCACGAAGTCGCTGCGCGACTGCCGGGGCAGCATCATCCCGACAGGCCAGCACTGGCGCGGCCGCGGACGGCCCCCTCCCCCGGCCCCTCCCCCGCTGCGCAGGGGAGGGGAGAACTCAGCGCGGGCGCCTTACTTCGTCCCGAGCACGAACATGTTGCCGTCGGCGTCCTTGAAGATGGCGCTGGTGCCCCAGTGCTCGGTCTTCGGCGGCTGGGTGAACTCCACGCCCCTGGCCACCATCTCCTCGTACGTCTTCTGCACGTCGTCGGCGATGAACGACATGTTCATGAACCCGCCGATGCGCTCCTCCTGCCCCGGCGGGGTGAACAGCACCAGCCCCGTCTCCGCGCCGGGGATGCGCAGCTCGATCCAGCGCTGCTCGCCGAACGGCTGGTCCGTCACCACCCGAAAGCCGAGCTTGTCGGTGTAGAAGGCCAGCGCGCGGTCCTGGTCGCGCGTGGGAATGCTGACGAACTTCACGGCCTTGATCATCGTTTGCTCCGCGTGCGAAGGGGATGGGACTTCGTGGCGGGGACAATGAAAACCACACGGAGCTTGCGCATCAAGGCGTGTAGCGAGCACTATGGCAGCGGTTGCCACACCCACCCTCCTCCGCCGCGCCGATGCCCCTCGTCCTGGACGACTACGTGGTCGAGTCGCTGATGCCGGACCTGGTCGGCCACGACCATCACCCGTCCGCATTCCTGCTGTATCTGGCCCTCTGGCGGCTGACGGACGGCGGCGAGCGCGAGACGGTGGCCTCGCTGCGGCAGCTGGCGGAGGAGACGGGGCTGTCGCGCCGCGCGGTGCAGGACGCGGTCGCGCGGCTGGCCACGCGGCAGCTGGTGGAGGTGGAGCGCGGCAGCATCACCGACGTCCCCACCTACCGCCTCAGGCGCCCGTGGGTGCGGTGAAGCGTCCGGCGCCTTCCAGCCGCAGCAGCAGCGCCTTGGCGTCGAGGCCGCCGCCGTAGCCGGTGAGGGTGCCGTCCGCGCCGATCACGCGGTGGCAGGGGATCAGGATGGGGATGGGATTCGTCGCGTTCGCGCGGCCGGCGGCGCGGATCGCGGACGGATTCCCGGCGCGCGCCGCCAACTCGCGGTAGTCGATCGTCTCACCGGCGGGGATGCGCAGCAACGCCGCCCAGACGCGCTGCTGCCACTCCGTGCCCCGCGGCCGCATCGCCACCGTGAACTCGCGCCGCGCGCCGGCGAAGTATTCGTCCAGCTCGCGGCGGACGTGCGCGCAGCGGTCATCATCCCAAACGACATCGGCGTGCGCGCGATGGCGCGCGAAGCGGAGCTCCGTCAGCGCGCCGTCATCATCGACGATCGCCGTGAGCGGGCCGACAGGCGAGGGGAAGGTGGAGGCGTAGTTCATGTGATCTAATTGTCTCACGCAGAGTCAGCAGGGTTAGCAGAGAAACAGCTGCAGTTCTCTGCTAACCCTGCTGACTCTGCGTGAGATCAATAGGTCATCCGCCCCCGCGCCGAAGCGCGCGGCCGGCACGCTGGCCGGTGACCTGCGCGTTCCGCACCTCGGGGACGCCGTTGACGATCACGTGAATGATCCCGACGGAGGTCTGGATCGGGTTCACGAACGTCGCCCGGTCGCAGACGGTGCGGGGATCGAAGATCGTCAAATCCGCGTACATCCCCGCCTTCACGACGCCGCGGTCCGCCAGCCCCACGCGCGCCGCGGGGAGCGCCGTGAACTTGCGGACGGCGTCCTCCATCGTGATCACGTGGCGCTCGCGCACGTAGTGGCAGAGGATGCGCGGGAACGAGCCGTACGCGCGCGGGTGCGGGTGCTCGGTGACGGTGCTGTCGGCCGCGCGCGCGCCCGCGTCGATCCCCACGCTCACCCACGGCTGGCGCATGGCGTACTCGATGTCCTCTTCGCTCATCGAGAAGTAGATCGCCGACGTGCGCGAGCGGTCGGCCAGCAGGATGGAGAAGAGCGCGTCGACCACCGGCTGCCCGCGCGCCGCGGCCACCTCGCTCAGCCGCATCCCCTGGTACTTCTTCAGCGAGTCCTCGCCCACCCCGGCGATCATCACCCCGCTGGGGCCGCCGGCGCTCGCGCCGATGTTCCAGTCGCCGCCCGACGTCAGCTCGCCGGCGATGCGCTGGCGGGTTACGGGGTCGCGGAGGCGCGCCAGCATGCTGTCGGTGCCGCCCGCGTGCGCCCAGTTGGGGATGATGGCGTCGAGGTCCGTCCCCGACGCGGGATAGGGATACTGGTCGGCGGTGACGTCGATCCCACGGGCGCGCGCCGCCTCGATCGCGGCCACGGCCTGCGGCATCTTTCCCCAGTTGGCCTTGCCGCTGGCCTTGATGTGGTGCACCTCCACCCACGTTCCCGCCGTCTCGCCGATGGAGACGGCCTCGTTGATGGCCTCGACCAGGCGGTCGCCCTCGCTGCGGATGTGGCTGGCGTAGCCGCCGCCGTACTGCGCGGAGACCTTCGCCAGCTCCGCGATCTCGTCCGTGGGCGCGAACGACGCGGGCGTGTAGATGAGGCCGGTGGAGAGGCCCACGGCGCCCTGCTGCATGGCCTCGGCCACCAGGCCGCGCATCTGCTGCAGCTCGGCGGGGGTGGCGCGGCGGTCGGCGTCGCCCATCACGTAGCGGCGCACCGAGCCCACGGTGACGAAGGTGGCCAGGTTGATGGCGGGGCGCGCCGAGTCGAGCCGGGCGAAGTAGCCGTTCAGGTCGCGCCACGTCACGCGCCGGCGGGCGCTGTCGCCCATCTCCCTGAGCGTGTTGTCGTTGACCGGAACGACGCTGGTGACCTCGCCGGTGATCTCGGTGGTGATCCCCTGGGTGATCTTGGAGATGGCGCGCGGGTCGCGCAGCAGCGGGTACTCCGAGTGCCCCAGCATGTCGATGAAGCCGGGGGCCACGACCAGCCCCGTGGCGTCGATGGTGTCGCGCGCCTGTGCCCCCGGGAGCAGCCCGGCGGCGGCGATGCGGTCGCCGCGGATGGCCACGTCGCCGCGGTACCACGGGCTGCCGGTGCCGTCGACGATGCGCCCGCCGCGGATCAGCAGGTCGTACACGCCGTTGGAGATGCGCCCCGGCGCGGGCCCGCCCGGCGATGGCACGGCGGCCGGCCGCGGCTGCGGGTTGCACGCCGCCAGCGCGGCGAGGACGAGCGCGGCGGCGGAGCGGACGGTCGGGCGGGAGATGGGCATCGCGGTGCGGAGACGAGGATCGGCGGCTCGGAGACAGGCGGTTGGAAACCGCGGCAACAACGGCCCGAAGTCCGCCTTCGCGGACTCCCGCGGCTGCATCGCTGCGGGAGGCGGGCAGCCGTGCGAGTGAACGGGATGCGGGAGATTCGCCCCGCGGAGCCGCCCGCGCAAGGCGCACCGCCGGCGAACGCGAGGAGGCCGCGCGGGCGGGGGCGCGGCCTCCTGTTTCGTTCCGCGCCGGCGTGCGCCGGTCAGAAGCCGCCGAACGGGTTCACGATCGCGGCCATGCCGCTCGAGCTGTTCTGCGACGTCTCCTCGCCGATGGGCATCGTCGTGGGTCCCTCCTCGCCCTCGGCCTGGGTGGTCACGAACTCCTCGCCGACCGGCACCGTCGTGGGCCCCTCCTCGCCAACGGCCTCGGTGGTCACGACTTCTTCGCCAACGGGCACCGTGGTCGGGCCTTCCTCACCCACGGCCTGGGTTGTTACGTCCGGCATCTTCCTGCCTCCATCTCCGGTTCCCCCGAGGAAGGCGGACTGCCCTCCCTCGGGAAAACCAAACCTGCAGGATGAATGCCGCCGCCTGCGCCCTCATGTGCATGCAAGTCGTTTATTTATATCACTTTAGGATCTGATCGCCAGAAGAAGGGACGGCTCATCCCGGCGCGCGGAAACGGTACCCCATCTCACCCAGGCGGCGCAGATGCGCTGGAAGCCGGGCCTGGAACGAGGCCCAGTCGCGCGATTCGGGCGGCGACCAGAGGACCTCGGCCAGCGCGAGCATGCGGGGGAGCACCATGTACTCGGCGTGCTCCGGCGTGGCGACGTACTCGGTCCACAGGTTGGCCTGCGCGCCGAGGACGTGCCGGGCCTCGTCCGGCGTCAGCCCGGGCGGGACGGGCTCGAAGGCGTAGACGTCGGCCAGCGTGGTCAGCCCCTTGATGGCCAGCGGCTCGCCCGCCGGATCGCCCTGGTAGTGGTCGAAGTACACGGGGAACTCGGGCGTCATCACCACGTCGTGGCCCTGCCGCGCGGCCTCGATCCCGTGCTCCACGTCGCGCCACGCCATCACCGTGGCGTTCGGCGCCAGCCCGCCTTCCAGGATCTCGTCCCATCCCACCAGCCGCCGACCGTGCGCGTTCAGATAGCGCTCGATGCGGCGGATGAACCAGCTCTGCAGCTCCATCTCGTCGCGCAGCCCCTCGCGGCGGATCACCTCCTGCGCCACCGGGCTCCGGCGCCAGCGCGACTTGATGGCCTCGTCGCCACCCACGTGGATGTACGGCGACGGGAAGAGCTCCATCACCTCGCTGAGCACGTTCTCCAGAAACTCGAAGGTCGCCTCGCCCGGGCAGAGGATGTCTTCCTGCGTGCGCCAGCTGGTGGCCACCTCGAACGGCCCCGGCGTGCACGCCAGCTCCGGATACGCCGCCAGCGCCGCGCGCGAGTGCCCCGGCATCTCGATCTCGGGGACGACGGTGACGCCGCGAAGGCGCGCGTGCTCGACCACCGCGCGCACCTCGTCCTGCGTGTAGAAGCCCCCGTGCGGCGTGCCGTCGTAGAGCTCGGGCTCGGCCAGCGCGTGGCCGATGCGCGTCTCCCTGCGCCACGCACCGACCTCCGTCAGCCGCGGATAGCGCCGGATCTGCAGCCGCCACCCCTGGTCGTCGGTCAGGTGCCAGTGGAAGGTGTTGAAGCGGTACATCGCCAGCAGGTCGATGTACTTCTTGATGAAGGAGATGGGGAAGAAATGCCGCGACACGTCCAGGTGCATCCCGCGCCAGCCGAAGCGCGGCGCGTCCTCGATCTCCACCGCGGGGATGGCGATGCCGCGCCCGCCGCGCCCGTCGCGGACGACGAGCTGGTCGAGCGCCTGCACGGCGTTCCACAGGCCACGCACCGTCGCCGCCGACAGGTCCACGCGCTCGGGGGTGACGGAGAGCCGGTAGCCTTCCTCGCCGCCGTAGTCGCCGCCGCGGTCCAGGCGCAGGAAAACCTCGTCGCGGCCGGGCGTGTGCGGCGGGTAGTCGGGCATGGGGAGAACGGACGCGAACCTGCCGCGCGGCGCGAATATCCCCGCCAGCCAGGTCGCCAGCCACGCCACGTCCGCGTCGTCGCCGTCGGGGACGATCAACACCACGAACATCGACGGCAGGAACCACCCGTCGCGCGGCTCCAGCCGCCGCGGCCAGGGGATCAGCGGGTATCGCGTCGGGTCCATCGCCAATTCCGACATCCTCATCCCGTTACCGATAATCCGTCATTCCGAAGGCGCGGCGCCGACCTCTCGTCGCGCGCCAAACCCTTGCGCCTGAGGAATCTATGGCCTGTCGCCGCGCAAAAGCCGGGCTATCGCTCGAATGCGAATTATAGATTCTACGGCCGCCGCGCCAAAGCCGGTGCGGACGCAATATCCGGCAAGCGGCGGCGCTCGGAATGACAGGCTCTGATGCTACGACAAACGGAACCGCGGAGAATCGGAATTCTCCGCGGCTCCGCGTCTCCGCGTGAGACCGTCCGTCAATCCCCCGCCAGCGCGGGAATCGGCGCCTCGACGGGCGCGGAGGCGGGCTCGGCCAACGGCGCGGCGCGGCCCAAGTGGCGCGCGATCCATGCGAACGCGGCGGCGGCCAGCGCGAGCAGCCCGATCCCCGTCCACACGTCGCCGAACACGATGCGGCCGATGCCGAAGAGCGAAGCGTACACGGCCACGATCCCCGCCACCCAGTTGGTCCACGCCAGCGCGCCGCCGGGGATCGGCTCGCGCCCGTAGCCCAGGCGCCGCGACACCGCCGCCCATCCCGGCCCGCCCGGCCGCACGCGCCGGTAGAACGCGTCGAGCGTGGCCGCCGGCTCTGGCGCGGTGGCGAACGTCGCCGCCACCCACACGACGGTGCTCACGGCAACGGTCAGGATCATCACCCACGCGTCGCCGTTGGGGTCGCCGGCGGCGAAGCGCGGCTTCACGAACTCGATGGCCAGAAGCGACACGACGAACGACGCCACCATCGCCGAGATCTCGGACCACGCGTTGATCCGCCACCAGTACCAGCGCAGGATCAGCACCAGCCCCGTCCCCGCGCCGATGGCCAGCAGGAACTTCCACGCGCCCTCGACCGACGAGAGCTGCGACGTCACCGCGATGGAGGCCAGGAAGAGGAAGATCGTCGTGAGCCGCGACACCTTCACGTAGTGCTTCTGCGTCTCGTGCGGCCGCAGGAAGCGCTTGTAGAAGTCGTTGACCAGGTACGACGCGCCCCAGTTCAGATGCGTGCCGATGGTGGACATGTACGCCGCGGCGAATCCGGCCATCATGAAGCCGCGCCACGGCGTCGGCAGCAGGTCGACGAACGCGTGCACGTATCCCGCCTCGCGGTCCTGCAGCGCGGGATAGAGGATCACCGTGGCCAGCCCCGTCAGGATCCACGGCCAGGGGCGGAGCGCGTAGTGGGCCACCTGGAAGAAGAGCGTCGCCAGCACGCCGTCGCGCTCGGTCTTCGCGGAGAAGATGCGCTGCGCCACGTAGCCCCCGCCGCCCGGCTCGGCGCCCGGGTAGTACGCCGCCCACCACTGCATGGAGAGGAAGACGGCCAGCGCCAGCAGCGGCATCCACGCGTAGGCATGGATGCCGTCGGCGCCCACCTGCACGGGGAGCACGGAGATGGCCGCCGTCTCGCTGCCGAAGTGCGCCGCCAGCCCGGCCTTGAGCGCGCCCATCCCCCCCACCGCCCTCACGGCGAAAATGGCGAGGACGATCACCGCCGACATCTTGATCACGAACTGCACGAGGTCGGTCCACAGCACGGCCCACATTCCCGCCGCGACGGCGTAGGCCACGGTGACGAGGAAGCAGATCCCCACCGCCAGCACCTCGCCGGAGACGGTGACGCCGGCCACCGGCACGTCGCGCAGGCCCAGGGAGATGGTGAGGATCTTGATCATCGCTCGGGTGACCCACCCCATGATGATCAGGTTGATCGCGACGCCGAGATAGACCGCCCGGAAGCCGCGCAGGACGGCGGCGGGGCGGCCGGCGTAGCGGATCTCGGCGAACTCCACGTCCGTCATCACCCGCGCGCGGCGCCAGAGCCGGGCGAAGAAGAACACGGTGAGCATCCCGCTCATCACCATGTTCCACCAGAGCCAGTTGCCGGCGACGCCTCGCGTGGCCACGAGCCCGGTGACGACGAGCGGCGTGTCGGCGGCGAAGGTGGTGGCCACCATGGCCGCGCCCGCCAGCCACCAGGGGACCTGGCGCCCGGAGATGAAGTACTCCTCCAGGCTCTCGCCGCCGCGCTTCGTGAACGCGAGGCCGATCGCGGTGGAGAGGGCGAAGTAGCCGGCCACGATCAGCCAGTCGACCAGCGCGAGCTTCATCGGCGTGCTCCGGGTGAAAGCTCAAAAGTGCCCAGTGCCCAGTGCCCAGTGCCCAGTGGCGAATCCCGTCAATTGGCGGGAGAGCGCCTCGCCATCTGAGCCAGGGGGCGGTTGAAACCGCGGCAACAACGACACGAAGTCCGCCTTCGCGGACTACCAGCTTCGGCTCCGTCCCGACGAGGGTGCGCGCGGCCTGCTCCCGGGCGAAGCCCTACGATGCCCGCCGCGCGCTCCCGAACCTCGTCCGCTCCACGGCCTGTAGTCCGTGAAGGCGGACTTCGTGTGGTTGTTGCCGCGAATTTATTCGCCCCTTCTCAGCAGGGGAGCCAGCCACTTCCCCGTCGAGGAGTCACCCCCATTCCCCTTCGGCATTCAGGGAATCCTCATCCCCCGCCCTGCCCCGGCCGGTCGAGCCCGTCGCCGCGCTTGAACCAGGGGGGGAGGGAGACGGGGAGGCGGCCGGTGATGGGCGCCTCGCCGAGCAGCGCGCGGGCGGCGGCTTCCTGGCAGACGGGCTCGCCCCCCCAGGCCAGCAGGTACGCGGGGACGGAGGCGAACGCGTCGAGCAGGTACGGCGTGCCGAAGGAGACGGCGACGACGGGCTTCCCCGCGCGCGAGAGCTCCTCCACGAACGCCGGGATCACTCCGCGCACGCCGATCACCCCCGAGCGCTCCAGCGGCGACACGAACGCGGCCACGATCACCACGTCCGCCGAGTCGGCCTGCGCGCGCAGCGCGGCGAGCTCGGCGTCCGTCGTCCGCGCGTCGGCGCGCGCGCCGGCGATCGTCCGCCCGGGGCGCTCCAGCGCGCGGGCGAAGGCGATCCCCGAGATCGGATCGTTCGCCTCGGCATAGGTGACGACGAGCACGCGGCGGGCGGACGCAGCCAGCGGCACCAGTCCCCGCTCGTCGCGCGCGAGGGTGATGGAGCGCCGCGCGATCTCCATCGCCAGCGCCTCGTGCGCGCGCGTGCCGACGCGGTGGTCGACGGCGTCGAGGTCCACCAGCCGCGTCCGATCCAGCCCCGCGCGCGCCTTGTCCTCGAGGATGCGCAGGACGGAGCGGTCGATGCGCGACTCGGAGATTCGCCCCGCGCGCACCGCGGCGACCACGGCCTCGACGGCGACGTGCACGTCGCGCGGCATCAGCAGCACGTCGGCGCCGGCCTCGACGGAGAGGACTGCGGCCTCGGCGTCGCCGTAGCGGTTCACCACGCCGCCCATGTCGAGCGCGTCGGTGTAGAGGAGGCCGCGGAAGCCCATCTCCCCCCGCAGCACCGCGGTCATGAAGTAGGGCGACAGCGTGGCGGGCGGCGCGTCCTTCCCCAGCACGCCCACGGCGGCGATATGCGCCGTCATCACCCCGTCGATCCCTTCCGCCACCGCGGCGCGGAAGGGCGCCAGCTCCACCGCGTCGAGGCGCGCGCGGTCGCCCTGGATGGCGGGGAGGCCCAGGTGCGAGTCCTCGGCCGCGTCGCCGTGCCCGGGGAAGTGCTTGGCGGTGGTCAGCAGCCCGCCCTCGCGCGCGCCGCGGACGTAGGCGCGGCCGAGGCGGGCGACCAGCGCCGGGTCCTCGCCGAACGAGCGGGTGTTGATGATGGGGTTGAGGGGATTGGAGTTGACGTCGAGCACCGGCCCGAAGGTGACGTGCACCCCCACCGCGCGCGCCTCGGCCGCCGTCGCCCGGCCGAGCGCGAATGCAAGGGAATCGGAGCCGGCCGCGCCCAGCCCCATCAGCGGCGGGAAGGCCGTCCCGCCGCCCTGGGGGAGGAGGTAGGGATAGGCGTAGATGCCGGACATGCGCATCCCCGGCCCGTTCTCCATGTCGCTGGCGACGAGGAGCGGGACCTTCGCCATGCGCTGCAGCTCGTTGAGCTTGGCGGCGTAGCTGTGCGGGAGGCCCACCGACATCACCACCCCGCCGACGCCTTCGCCCTGCACCCACTGCCGCAGCTGGTCGAACTCGCGCGAGTCGACGGCCGCGTAGTCGCCGCCGACCCACGGCATCATCATCTGCCCCACCTTCTCGCGCAGCGACAGCGACCGCAGCGTGCGCTCCGCCCAGCGCGACGGCGGCGGCGCGCCCGGCCCCGTCTCCGGCTGCACCGCGCCCGCCCCGGATCGTGCCGCGCATCCGCCCGACACGAGGATGATCGAGCCGGCGAGTACGGCGAAGGCAGGGCGCAGAATCGAGCCGGTGAGCGCGGCGCAGGCAGGGCGCATCCGGGTCAGGCGCATCGCGGCGAGGATGGAGGGTCGACGGGATGGGATGCGCGTCGGCGTCATCGGGTGCGGCGAGGAGGTTGGGAGTATGCGAGTGAACTCGCGGCTACAACAACACGCAGTCCGCCTTCGCGGACTTCCCCGCATCCGCATCCTGCCGTCCCGCCGCGCCCTCTCCGTGGACAACCGGAGAGGGCGCGCGGTTCGGCAGTCGGTACTCAGCACTAAGCACTGGGCACTGGGCACTTCAAAGATTCGGATTCGTGCTGATCTCGCTCTGCGCGATCGGCCAGCACTCGGTGCTGCCGTACATGTACGGCGCGTTGGCCGGGTAGCCGCCCACCTTCCCCTTCGGCCACAGGTCGACGCCGTAGTTGGCCTTGTAGCGGATCAGGTCGGGCATCCGGTAGCCGGCGAAGAAGAAGTCCATCTTCCGCTGCTCGCGCAGCTCTGCCTTCAGGTCCGCGCCGCCGTACGGGCCGTGGCCGCCCACCGCCCGCCGCGCGTTGATGAAGCTCTGCACCTGCGCGCTCGTCCATCCCCCCGTGCCGCCGTACAGGCTGGCCTCGGCGATGATGTACTGCGCCTCGAGCCCCGACGCGAAGCGGATGTTGTTGCCGCCGGTGATGGTGTCCTCGGTGGTCCAGCGGCTGAACGAGTAGGGGACGTAGGGGATGAAGGCCGAGCGCGGATACGGGTTGCTGGTGAACATCCGCTGCTGCACCGCCGTGTTGTAGGGAACGCGCCGGTCCGTCTTCCCCGTCCACTCGGCCGGGTCCAGCCCCAGCGAGAACTCGGCCGGGGAGATGAAGCCCGAGGTGCGGTAGTACAGGTTGTACTTGTCCACCCAGTCGCCGAAGTTGTTGCTGTCGACGAACTTCACCCACACCTCGAAGCTCGGCGCCACCTTCGCGGCAAAGACGATGGCGTTGTTCAGGTCCTTCTTCGCCAGGTACGCCCGCGCCATCCCCACGTTGGCCATGTCGAGCATCTGCGGGTTCCCCGCGGCCAGCGTGACGGCGCGCTGGAAGAGGGAGATGGCCGAGTCGTAGGCGACGGCCCTGGAGACGGCCGGCCCGCCGGCGAAGGTCACCTCGCACTGGTAGTCGGCCAGCAGCAGCGTGCTGAACCCCGCGTAGTTCAGCGCGGTGGCGATCTGGATGGCCGGCGCCTTGGCCGCCTCCAGCTGGCGCACGCTCCTCACCCCCGTCACCCGCGCGCGCTGCATCCACGGGTAGCCGATCCCGTCCCACGCGGGCGAGGCGGGGGTGATGTCGCGCTCGTCGTAGTCTTCCCACGGGCTCCAGCCGTGCGCGAAGATGGCCTCGTCGCTGGCCGCGGCGCCGCTGTTGGCCACCCAGTTGAAGGCCACGTGGAACTCGCCCTCGGCGGCGGCCACCAGCGCGTCGTTCAGCTCGCCGCCCGTCACCTGCGGCTCGGTGATCTGCCCCGGCCGGTCCACGTTCAGCGCGCCCTCGCACGCCGCCAGGGCCGCCGCCGCGGCGAGCGCCACCAGCGACCGCAGGGCCAGGCGCTGCATCGAAATCCCGTTCATGAGGTTTCCACCCTTTCGTCCCGGTCCGGGGGTCAGAAGCTCACGTCGATGGAGGCGGTGATCCGGCGCGTCATGGGCACCGTCCAGTAGTCCATGCGCGTCCAGCCGAAGGCCTGCCCGTCCTCGCCCGGCTGGTTGATCCCGTTGAAGGTGACCTCGGGGTCGAGCCCCCTGTAGTCGCCCTTCCAGAGGTAGCCCAGGTTGTGCCCGGCCAGCGTGAAGGCCAGCCGCTCGGTGCCGAAGCGGCGGCTGAACGCCTGCGGCAGCGTGTAGGTCAGCGACACGTCGCGGATCTTCACGTGGTCGGCCCGCTGCGTGTACAGCGCGTCGTTGGCGCCCAGGTCGGCCGTGAGCTGCGCCCGCCGCTCGGGCGAGGTGGACGGGTCGTTCACCTCCGCGCACAGCTCGGCGCGGCAGCGGCGCCAGTCGGTCATGTTCAGCAGGTAGTAGCCGCCCTTGTAGTCCAGCAGCGTGAAGAGGCGGAGGTTGCCGAAGAAGGTCAGCGTGTTGGCCAGCGACGCTTCTTTCGTCGGCGTCGACGGGCCGAGATACCGCGCCTCGGAGGCGACGTAGCTGCTGGTCGCGGGGTTCCAGACGGGATCGTGCACCCAGTAGCCGGCCAGCGGGAAGCCCTCGACGTGGCGCTGGTTGAGGGTGGTGACGCCGATCAGGATGGGCTCCTGGTCGTAGCCGAAGCGCACCAGCCGGTTGCGGTTGGTGGAGATGCCCAGCCGCGCGTCCCACGCCAGCGTCCGCGTCTGGATGGGCGAGCCGGTGAGGCTCACCTCGATCCCCCGGTTGTTGATCTCGCCCAGGTTGCGGAACTGCGTCCCCCCGGCCACGCCCGACTCGGAGGGCGAGAGCGGCACGCTCATCAGCGCGTCGCGCGTCGTCTTGTCGTAGAAGGTGACCTCGAGGCCGAGGCGGTTCCCCAGCATCGCCGCGTCGAAGCCCAGTTCCAGCTCGCTCCCGCGCTCCGGCTTCACGTCGGGGTTCCCCAGCGTGGTCAGCCGGGTGGAAGAGACGATCTGCCCCGTCGACGGGTCCACCGTGGGGACGAGCTGGTAGGTCGTCACCTTGGCGAACGGGTCGGGCGCGTTCCCCGCCTCTCCCCACGCGGCCCGCAGCTTCAGGTTGTCGAGCCAGGAGACGCGGCCGAGGAACGGCTCCTCGGACAGCACGTAGGAGAGCGAGAGCTTGGGATAGTAGAGCTGGTCGATGTTGTCGCCGAAGATGGAGGAGTTGTCGACGCGCAGCGCGCCGGTCACGAAGAGCCGGTTGCGCCACCCCACCTGCTCCTGCAGGTAGAAGCCGAGCGACTTCACCGCGAGGTACTCGTCCCACGAGGTGTGGTCGGACGCCGAGCCCACGTTGCGCACCACGTCGGTGGGATAGCCCGTCCCCTGCGCGATGGTGTTGCGGTACTCGCTGCTGGTGTACTGCACGCCGAACGACAGCGCCGAGGAGAGCGAGGTGAAGGGGAGCCCGGTGGACACCGTCCCCGAGTAGTTCACCGTGTACAGGTTGTTGCGCGGCGCGCCCTGCGTCATCTGCCCCACCGTGGGCGCGAAGAGCCCGCCGGGCGGCACGTAGCGGTTGGCCTGCCGCGCGTTGATGTCGCCGCCCACCGTCAGCCGGTTGACCAGCCAGGCGAACGGGCGGTAGTTGAGCGTGGTGCCCAGCGTCACCCGGTCGCCGCGCAGGGTGTTCACGTAGCGGTCGAACTCGCCCGGCGTGCCCCCGTTGTAGCCGTAGACCTGCCCCGCCTGCGGCGCGCGGCCGGGCTGGTAGGTCCACGCGGCCTCGATCACGTTCGGGCCGTTGTCGGTCGACGGGAACGCCGTCTCCAGCCGCGAGTAGCCCAGGTTCACCGTGAAGTCCACCTGGCGCGACGGATAGAAGGCGAAGTTGGCGCGCGCGCCGGTGCGGCGGTCGCGGCTGTTGGCGAAGACGCCCTCCTCGCGGTCGCTGTCCACCGCGCCGAAGAACGAATATCCCTCGCCGCCGCCGCGCACCGAGAGCGCCAGGTTGCGCAGCTCGCCGTTGCGCAGCGCGCCGTCGAGGAAGTTGGCGCGCAGCACCGTCCCCGCGGGCACGCCCTGGCACCCCGGCCACTCCCCGGGCAGGCCGATGCGCACCGCGTCGCAGGTGGTGAAGCTGGTCCGCGTGTCGAGCCCCCAGTCCGTCTGCCCGTACTGCACGCGCGCGTTCCACTGCAGCGCCTGGCTCCCCGGGCGTCCCTTGCGGGTGATGATCTGGATCACCCCGTTGGCCGCGTCGGCGCCGTACAGGGTGGCCGCCGCGGGGCCCTTGATCACCTCGACCGACTCGATGTCGTCGGGGTTGATGGCGTCGAGCGCCGACGCCGTCTGCCCGCCGCCGGCCAGCTGCCCGGGCACCGGCGTCTGCCAGTTGTTGCGGAACGAGCCGCCGGCGCTGGACTGGATGCGCACGCCGTCGACGTAGATCACCGGCTCGGACGAAGCCGCCAGCGAGCCCACGCCGCGGATGCGGATGTTGCTGGCCGTTCCCGGGCTGCCGCTGCTCTGCAGGATGGTGACGCCGGGCGCCTTGGCCTGCAGCAGCTCGGTGACGTTGGCGTTGACCACGCGGTCGGTGATCTCCGTGGCGTCGATGGTCGTCACCGCGTTCCCCACCGTCCGGCGCGAGGTGACCCCCGCCGTCCCGGTGACGACGAGGCGGTCGAGCTGCAGCGCGGCCACGGCCAGGGAGAAGTCGGCCGTCGCCTGCTGCCCGTCCGCCACCTCCACCGTCTGCTCCGCGGACGCGTGGCCGAGGACCGTCGCGCGCAGGAGATGGCGGCCGGCGGGGACACCGGCCAGGGTGTAGTCGCCCGCGGCGCCGGTCACCGCCGAGCGCTGGCTGCCGGTGATGTTCACCAGCGCGCCGTTCAGCGGCCGCCGCGACCCGGCCTCCGTCACCACCCCGTGGATGACGCCGGCGACCACCTCGGCCGGCGCGTAGCGCGGGGCCGACGTGGCGACGCGCACCTCGGGCGCGGCCGGCGCGGGGACCGGCTCCGGCGCGGAGACCTCGGCCGCCGGCGCCGCCGCGCGCACCTCGGCCACCGGCGCGGGGGCGCGGCGAACGATGGTCACCCGCCCGGTGGCGGAGGGGAGCGCCTCGAGCCCGGTCCCCTCCAGCACCAGCGCGAAGGCGCGTTCCACGGGGATGGCCGCCGCGTGCGCCGACACGCGCCGCCCGGCGGGGAGCGCCTCGCGGCTGTAGGTCAGCCGCAGCGCCGCCTGGCGGGCCACCTCGAGCAGCGCGGCCTCCAGCGGCACGGCGTCCATGGCCAGCGTCACCGTGCCGCCGCGCCACGCCGCGGGGGGCGCGGTCCACGCCGCCGCGTCGGGGCGGGGAACGTCGAGGCGCGCGGCGGCCACGCGGGCGCCGGTCTGGCCGGGCGCCGCGCGGGCGGCGCCCAGCAGCGCCAGCAGGGCGAGGGCGAAGCTTGCGGACGATTGCGTGCGCATGGTCGGCTCCTCCGGTCGGCGGGGGGTTCAGAGGGTGTAGGTGGGGGCCGCGGGGCGCTCCGTGCGGGCGGGCGGCGCGGCGGTCAGCACGACGGTCAGGCCGCGGCGCTCCACGCGGGCGTTGAGCGCGGCGGCCATCTCCTGCAGCACGGTTTCCAGCGGCTCGTGGTCGAAGGTGATGGTCAGGTGCCGCGCGGCCAGCGCCGGGTCGGGCACCTGCAGGTCCACGTCGTACCAGCGGCTCACCTCGGCCGCCACGTCGCGCACCGGCGCGTTGGTGAAGGTGATGGTGCCGCGCGTCCAGGCCAGGTCGCGCTGCTCGTCGGCGGTCCGCACCACGGCGGCGCGGCCCGAGGCCACCTCGGCGGCCTGGCCGCGGACGAGGATGGCGGCGCCAGCGAGATCGCGGGTGGGCGCGCTGGCGGGAAGGACGGCGACGCGCCCCTCGGTGACGGCGATGCGCGCGGGCTCGCTCCCCGCGTAGTCGCGCACGGTGAAGCGCGTCCCCAGCACGCGGGTGACGGCGTCGGGGGTGTAGACGGTGAATGGCCGGCGCGCGTCGTGGGCCACGTCGAAGTACGCGGCGCCGTTCAGCCGCACATCGCGCGCGCTGCCGCCGAAGCGGCGCGGCCAGCTCAGCCGGCTGCTGACGCCCAGGCGCACCGTCGTCCCGTCCGCCAGCCGCAGCGTCTTCTGCTCGCCCTTTCCCGTGGCGACGGTGTGGCGGAGGACGTGGTCGCGGCCGAACGGGGTGAGCAGGGCGGCCGCGAAGCCCACCACCAGCACGGCGGCGATCCGGAGGACCGCCGCGCGCCAGGCGAAGGGCTTCGCGGCCGGGCGGCGTGCGTGGATGGGGTGCACGCCGGGAATCGCCCCGTCGCCGGCGGCGATCCCGGTGCGCCCGGCCACGCGGCTCCATGCGGCGCCAGCGCGGCCGCGCGCGGGGAGCCCGCCCGAGGCGTCCCACACGGCGCGGAGCGCTCGCAGTTCGGCCGCGTTGGCCGGCCCGGCCTCGCCCCACGCCCGCAGCTCCTCTTCTTCGGCGGGGGTGGCCACACCGGAGAAGTGCCGCACCAGCACCTGCCAGAGGCGTTCGTCCACGGAACCCGTTCCTGTGCCCTTGAAATCACGATTGATCGCGCGCGTCACACCATACGATGCACGAGCGCGCCGCTACCCCTACAAGGCGCGGAGATTTGATTTCGAAGTGATGGGAGACACAGCTGGATCTCACGCGGAGACGCGGAGTCGAGGAGAACTCA
>DASUYB010000063.1 GCA_036377595.1 Longimicrobium sp.
CAGCGTCGGCAGCTCGGGCAGGTGCACGTTCGCCAGGGCGGACGCGGCCTGCGTCTGCGCGCTGCGGAGCGCGGCGCGAACGTCTTCCAGGTGCGGCGCGGCGGCCAGCGCGGCATGCACCTGCGCGGCGATGCGGTCGGCCGGGAAGGCGGCGGCGAGCTGGTGGGCCACCTTCTCCACCGTGGCCGCGCCCAGGCGCCGCTCGTTGCGCACCACCTCGGCCGGCGGCTCGCCCAGCTCCCACACCACGCCCGCCCACGACAGCATCTTCAGCGCGTAGAACGTCGGGTCGACCTCGTACCAGCGGAACCCCTGCCGCGTGGAGCGCTGGTAGGCGTGGTGGTTGTTGTGCCACCCCTCGCCGAGCGTGATGACGGCGAGCCACCAGTTGTTGCGCGAGTCGTCGCCAGTGACGTAGCGCTGCTTCCCGTGCACGTGCGCCAGCGAGTTGATGAAGAAGGTGCCGTGGTACAGCAGCACCGTGCTCCAGAAGAAGCCCACGACCAGCGCCGTCCATCCCCCGAACACGAAGCAGGCGACGCCGAGCGCGATCGCGGGCACCAGCGGCCACCGCTCCAGCCACGCCAGCTCGCGATAGCGCGCCAGGTCCGGCACCGCGTCCATCTCCGTCTCTTCATTCCTGCGGTCGAAGATCCACCCCACGTGCGAGTACAGGAACCCGCGCATCCGCGGCGAGTGCACGTCCAGCTCGGTGTCGGAGTGGCGATGGTGATGGCGATGCACCGCCGCCCACCAGAGCGCCCCGCGCTGCGCCGAGCTCTGCGCCAGCCACGCCAGCACGAGCTGCCCCGCGCGGCTGGTCTTGAACGAGCGATGCGAGAAGTAGCGGTGGTACCCCGCCGTCACCCCGAACATGCGCACGACGTAGAGCACGACGCAGAGGACCAGCGCGCTCCACGTCACCCCAGTCCAGATCGCCCCGAGACAGGCGAGATGAACAAGGATGAACGGGATCGCGGCCGGGTAGATGATGTCGTCGTGGAACTCTTCCCCGTGAGCGTGGGAAGATGCGGCGGCGTGGCGTGCGGACATCGCGGCTCCGGGTGCGGAACGATTGACGAGACCCGATTCACCGGGTACGTTGAAGATATTGACCGAGCGGTCAATGGTCAATCTCCGGCTCCCTCTCTCGCATCCGACGTGAACCCATCTCCCAACGACGGCGGCAGTTACGATGCGGTGACCGCGGCCGCGCAGCTTGCCGCGCATGGCGTGGAGCAGGTGACGGACGTGGTGGAAGAGGTGCACGCGCGCATCACGCGGCCGCGGTGGGGCCGGCGTGGCGGACCGCGGCGGACGCGCGGAATCACCGGCTTCGTGTACCGCTCCATCCGGCTGGTCACGCGCGGCACCTTCGGCGTGCTGAAGCTGCTCGGCGGGAGGCAGCGGCGCGTGGCGCTGACCGGCGCGCGGCGCGAGGCGGTGGTGCGGGCCGTGGTCAACGGGCTGATCGGCGACCACCTGGCCGCGACGGGGAACGCGCTCGCCATTCCCATGGTGCTGCGCAGCGGCGGAAAGACGCTGCCGCTGGAGCGCGCCGCGCTGGCCGCAGCGCTCCCGGAGGCGACCGGCCGCGTGGTGGTGCTGGTCCACGGGCTGTGCATGAACGACCTGCAGTGGGACCTGCGCGGCACCGGCGACCACGGGCGGGCGCTGGCGCGCGACCTGGGCTACACGCCGGTGTACCTGCACTACAACACCGGCCTGCACGTCTCCCGCAACGGGCGCGAGTTCGCCGCGCTGCTCGAGGCGCTGGCGCAGGCGTGGCCGGTGCCGCTGGAGCGGCTGGCCATCGTGGGCCACAGCATGGGCGGGATGGTGGCCCGGAGCGCCTGCCACTACGCTGCCGAAGCGGGCCACGGGTGGCTCGGCCGCCTGCGCAAGCTGGTGTTCCTGGCCACGCCGCACCACGGCTCGCCGCTGGAGCGCGGCGGCAACGCCTTCGAGACAGCGCTGGCGGCGGTGCCCTACGCCGCGCCCTTCGCGCGGATGGGGCGGATGCGCAGCGCCGGGATCACCGACCTGCGCCACGGCAGCCTGCTCGACGAGGACTGGCAGGGGCGCGACCGCTTCGAGCGCGCGGGCGACGTGCGCGCCGTGGTACCGCTCCCCGCGGCGGTGGATTGCTATGCCATCGCCGCCACGCGCGGGCGGCGCCCGGACAGCTTCGGCGCGCGGGTGTGGGGCGACGGGCTGGTGCCGCTGCACAGCGCGCTGGGCGAGCACGCCGATTCGGAGCGCGCGCTCGCCTTCGCCCCGGAGCGCCGCTGGATCGCTTGGCGCACCGGCCACTTCGACCTGCTGCACCGCCCCGACGTGTACGCCCGCATCCGCGACTGGCTGGCGGAGTAAGAGAGCGACCCTGAGCCGGCCAACCCTCGTTCAGTCCCCGCTTCCGCGATCTGCCGTCCTTTTACAGATTCGCTTCGGGCACGCGGAATTCACCTCGCGCGGATCGAATATGATCACCTTGCTGCGCTGGAGGTGTCCCTTCGGGTAGAACCCTTACCCGGAGGTGACGTTGAACCCGAAGAAGAAATGGGTCGAGCGGCATGGAACCGTGGTCCGGCAGAAAACCCGGGACGTGAGTGCGTACACGTTCGACGCGACGCCGCCGCGCTGGTTCCGGAACATGCTCAACCGCCGCGTTCGCCGCGAAGACAAGATCCTGCTGCGGCGTGGCCGTTGGGACGACTTCCGCAACCGCCTCACGCGTGACGCGGGATGGTACTGGTGAACACGAAAGGCGCCCGGATTCGCTCCGGGCGCCCTTCACTTTTGTCCTTCGTATGATCGACTTCGACCTTGCCATTCGCGCGCACAAAGATAATCTTTTGTTCCCTCGTATTCTCCTTCCGACCCGCCCCATCCAGCATCCTCCACCACCATGACCAAGCGTTGCCGTTTCTGCGCCGAAGAGATTCAGGACGCAGCCGTGATCTGCCGCTTCTGCGGCCGCGAACAGCGCATTCCGGAGGTGCGTACCTCGACCGACTGGTTGACCGCCGCGGCCGTGGCGGCAGTACTGCTGCTCGGCGGCGGAGTCGCCGTGGCCGTGTTCGTTTCATGGTACGCGACGCAGGCTGACTCGACCGCCGCGGCGCAAGTCACCGAACTCGTTCCACCTCCACCACCGCCCCCTCCGCTCGTCGTCGAGATCGCCAATGAGCCCTACCAGCGTCTTCGCGCGACCAGCTACGCGTGGTATCCTTTCGAGTTGAACGATAGCCGGCAATGCTACCTGCGCGGGCGCGTCGAGGTGACTGAAGGAGGGAGTCACGACGTCGAGGTCTTCGTCACCGATCAGGATGGTTTCCAGAACTTTCAGAATGGGATTGATACGAACACGTATATGCACGAGCGTCGCACAAGCGCGGTAACCTTGGACCTGCCCGTGCGCGGGTTCACGAAATATTACCTCGTAGTCTCCAACAACTTCTCCCTTTTCACGGGCAAGACTGTGTCGCTGCAGAACGTTCGCGGCGTATGCGGTGACGCCGATGGCGACGGGGTTGGCGACGTGTGACGGATTTTCAAATCTCGCACAAAAGGCGAAGGGGCGCCCGGTGATCCCGGCGCCCCTTCGCTCCGTCTGTGATCGTCGAGAAGGCTACACCCCCGCGACCGCCGCCTCGCGTTCCTCCTCGGGCTCCCAGCCGGGGAGCACCTCGAACACCTTCAGGGCCAGGGGGACCCGCCCGAACGGCGCGCTCACCTGCACGCCCTGGATCATCCCCAGCGCGTCGCGCAGCATCTCCTGCGCGACCGCCGTCCCTTCCGCCGTGCCTTCCTCCTTGCCGCGGTCGCTGGCGCGGCGCATCCGCTCCAGCACCGTCTCGGGGACCACCACGCCGGGCACCTCGTTGGCCAGGAACTCGGCGTTGCGCGCCGACACCAGCGGCCAGACGCCAGCGATCACGGGGATGCGGATCCCCTCGCGGTCGATGTGCGCGACGAAGCGCTCCAGCTGGCGCAGGTCGAACACCGGCTGGGTGATGCAGTACTCCGCGCCCGCGTCGACCTTCCAGTAGAAGCGCCGCATCTCGTGCTCGAAGTCTTCGGCGCCGGGGTTCACGCCCACGCCCACCACGAACGAGGTCGGCTCGCCCAGCACGTTGCCGCCGGGGTCGAGCCCGCGGTTCAGCCGCGCCGCCAGGTTGGTCAGCCCGATGGAGTCGATGTCGAACACCGCCGTGGCGTCGGGATACGGCCCCATCTTCGGCGGGTCGCCGGTGATGAAGAGCATGTTCCTGAGCCCCAGCGCCTGCGCGCCCAGGAGGTCGCTCAGCATCCCCAGCAGATTGCGGTCGCGGCAGCAGTAGTGGATCACCGGCTCGATCCCCACGCGCTGGTGGATGAGCAGCGCCGTGGCCAGCGCCCCCATGCGGCTCTGCGCGCGCGGGCCGTCGGGCACGTTCACCCCGTCGACGCCCGCCGCCTTCAGCAGCCGCACGCCCTCCAGCATCGGCTCGGGGTTGGTCCCCCGCGGCGGCACGATTTCCACCGTGGTCAGGAACTCGCCGCGCGCGAGCTTGGCGCCCCACGCCGAGCGCTCGGCCAGCGGCACCGGCTCCATCGCCTGCCCGTCCTGTTCCGTGGCCGCCGCGAACACACGCGGCTGGGAGACGGGCGAGAGCATGCGCAGCGCGCCGCAGATGGCGGAGATGTGCTCGGGCGTGGTCCCGCAGCAGCCGCCCACGAAGCGCACGCCCTTGCGGATCATCCGCGCCGCGTAGGTGGCCATGTACTCCGGGCTGGCCATGTAGATGGTGCGCCCGTCCACGTCGCGCGGCAGCCCCGCGTTGGGCTGCATGGAGACGGGCTTCGCCGTGGCCACGACGAGGCGCTCGGCGACGTTCAGCATCGCGCTGGGGCCGACGGAGCAGTTGAGGCCCACGACGTCCGCGCCGAGCTCGTCCAGCCGCTCGACGAGCACGGCCGCCTCGGTCCCAAAGGGCGTCCGCCCGTCCTCGCGGATCACCATCTGCGCCACGACGGGGAGATCGGAGACGTCGCGGACGCCGAGGAGCGCCTGCTCGATCTCGTCCAGGTCGCTGAAGGTCTCCAGAACGAACAGGTCCACGCCGCCGGCCGCCAGCGCCGCCGCCTGCTCGCGGAAGAAGCCGCGCGCCTCGGCGGTGGACGTGGGCCCGTACGGCTCGATGCGCATCCCCAGCGGCCCCATCGCCCCGGCGACGCAGGCGCGGTCGCCGGCGGCGGAGCGGGCCACCTGCGCGGCCTTGAGGTTGATCTCCTCCAGCCGGTCCTCGAGCCCGTGGCGCGCCAGCTTGGGGCGGTTGGCGCCGTAGCTGTTCGTCTCCAGGATCTCGGCGCCGGCCTTCACGTACGCGCGGTGGATGTCGCGCACCAGGTCGGGCTGGCTGGCGTTCAGCTCGTCGTAGCAGCGGTTGATGTAGACGCCCTTGCCGTACAGCATGGTGCCCATGGCACCATCGAACAGGTGCGGGCGTCCGTCGGCCAGCAGCTCGCGAAAGTCGCGCATTGGAGTCGGGTGATGCGGGTCTAGTCGCGCGCCGCCGCGGGCGCGCTCAGTACGTGATCGCCGGAGAGAGCCGGACGTCTCCCTGCTGTGCGCCGGGCTGGATCCACAGCATCCGGCCGGCGGCATCGATCCCCAGCTCGGTCTCGCCCTTCTGCGGCGTGCAGCCGTGCGCGCCGGGATAGATCCAGCGCTCGCGCGTGTCGCGGCGCACCTGGATCATGATCGAGTCGGCCGCGACGTCGTCGAGCCCGATCTCGCCGCGGACGTGGTCCATCGCCCCCGGCGGACAGCGCGTGGGCCGCGGCCCCAGCGTGCGGAGAACGACCGTCGTGTCGGCCCGCGCCGGCAGCCCCTCCGCCAGGCGCCGCCGCCGGTGATCGGGCGAGTGGTAGACGGCCAGGGCGACGGCGACCAGGCCGAGGACCAGGATCAGCAGGGTCAGCCGCCGCGAGCCGGCCTTGTGGCGATTCAGCGCGCGGTCGATGGTGTCGTACGCGGCGGCGATGGATGCCTCCTGCGCGCGATGCGCGGGTGCGGGTGGGCGGAATTCGCGGACGCCGCCCCCGCTGCAGGATTGGGACCCTCGACCCGATCGGCCCTGCTGCCAACTTCACGCATGCCGAGCCGATCGCACGCGGCCTCGCCCTCATGGCTCTCACCCGGCTCGCTCAGGCCCGCCACCCTCTCCCGATAACGGGAGAGGGTTGGGCGCGGGCAGAGCTCTAGAGCGAAATCGAAGCTGTGACGTGTGTGACGATCATCTGCGGCTGAGGCGGCAGCCAGTTCGCTTCGAACGGCACTGTGGCCATGAGCACTTCGACCCGTTGATCGATGATGCTGTACTCGTCGGCACCTATGACCAGGCTGCCCGCCGCCGGTGGAAGTGCCGCCAGCTCCGTCTGGAAGTCTTCCACGAAGTCTTCTGCTCCGGGACCTGCGTTGTGCCCGACGTGGAGAATGATCTTCTGCGGGATCATGTCGCCTCCTTGGCATGGTCCGGGACGCCGATACCCGGGGTGAGTCCGACCACCCTCCTGCCTGCTCGCGTTTCCTGGAGTCCGCCGCGTTCCCCGCGCCTCACCCCGCCGAGAAGTACTTCGCGGCGGGGTGATGCACCACCAGCGCGGCGGTGGACTGCTCGGGGTCCAGCTGCCACGCGCTCGTCAGCCCCACGCCGATGGTCTCCGTCACCGGCAGGATGCGGAAGAGCACCTCGTGCTGCTCGATGTCGGGGCACGCCGGGTATCCCCAGCTGTAGCGCAGCCCGCGCGGCTCGCCGATCCCCAGCTCGCTGCGCACGCGGCGGTTCACGTACTCGGCCGTGCCCTCCGCCGCCTGCACGCTGAACCCGTGCAGGAAGTAGCCCTCGGTGTAGTCGCCGCTCTGGTTCCGCTTCGCGATGAAGTCGGCCGCGCGGTCGCCGCTGGTCACCACCTGCAGCGGCAGCACGTCCCGCGGGCCGCTGCCGTTCAGCGGGCGGAAGTAGTCGGCCAGCGACAGGTGCTCGCGGTCTTCCTGCCGCGGGAACGAGAAGCGCCCGATCTCCCTGGTCCGGTCCGCCGGGTCGAACACCACCACATCGTCCCCGTCCCGCCCCACCGGGAAGTAGCCGTAGATGGCGCGCGGGCGCAGCCACCCCTGCGTCCTGGCCTCCAGCGTGTAGCGCCTCAGCCGCGGCTCGAAGTCGTCGCGCACCAGGCGGTCCCACTCGTCGCCCTTCAGGTTGCGCGCGCCCCACTGCATTCGGTACAGCGTGTTGCGGTCGATGCACTCCACCACGTCGTCCACGGGGATTGCGTCCAGCACCTTCCACCCCCAGAACGGCGGCGCGGGCACCTCCGCCTCGGGTACGCCGACCTCCGCGCGCGAGGCCGGCCGCAGCTCCGCCGCGCGCGCCTTCGAGCGGGCGTACTCCTCGCTCTTGCGCAGCATCGCCTCGTTGTGGTCGCGCACCCAATCCTCGCGCTCGCCGCCCATCAGCTGGTCCATCACCGCCAGCCCCTCGAACGCGTCCTTGCAGTAGAACATGCCGGGGGGATACGGGTGCCCCTCCTCCACCAGCGCCGCCGCGCGCACGAAGCTGGGGTTGATGGCCGCGCCGCCGACCAGCAGCGGATACTCCTTCCCGCGCCGGAACAGCTCCTGCGCGCAGAGCGGCATCTGCTTCGAGGTGGAGACGAGGAGCGCGGAGAGGCCGATGGCGTCGGCGCCCACCTCGTCGGCCTTCTCGATGATGGTGTTCACCGGCACCTGCTTCCCCAGGTCGAACACCGTGTAGCCGTTGTTGGTGAGGATGGTGTTCACCAGGCTCTTGCCGATGTCGTGCACGTCGCCGTACACGGTGGCCAGCACCACCTTCCCCTTGGTCTGCCCCTCGGTCTTTTCGAGGTAGTTCTCCAGCCGCGCCACGGCCTTCTTCATCACCTCCGCGGACTGGAGGACGAAGGGAAGAATCAGCTCGCCCGCGCCGAACTTGTCGCCCACCTCCTTCATCGCCGGCAGGAGGACGTCGTTGAGGACGGGGACGGCGCCCAGCTTCTCCACCGCGCGGTCGATCCACTCCTCCACCCCGTCCTTCTTGCGGTGCAGGATCTTCCAGTGCAGCGCCTCCTCCGGCGTCATCTCCGCCGTGGGGTCGGCCGCCGACTCCTGCTCCACCGCCGCGTTCTCGTAGCGGGCGATGTACGCCGCCAGCGGGTCGTGCGTCTCCGTCCTGCGGTCGAAGATCAGGTCGTCGGCCAGCTTGCGCTCTTCCGCGTCGATCTCGAAGTACGGCTTGACGTGCGCGGGGTTGATGATGGCCGTGTCGAGCCCCGCCTCCACGCAGTGGTGCAGGAAGACGGAGTTCAGCACCGTCCGCGCGTGCGGCTGCAGGCCGAACGAGACGTTGGACACGCCCAGCGTGGTCAGCACGCCGGGGAGCTCGCGCTTGATGGCGCGGATCCCCTCGATCGTCTCCAGCGCGCTGCGGCGGAACTCCTCGTCGCCGGTGGAGAGGGTGAAGGTGAGCGCGTCGAAGATCAGCGCGTCGGCCGGCAGCCCGTACTCCCCGGTGGCGATCTCGTGGATCTTCCGCGCGACGGCGAGCTTGACCTCCGCCGTCTTCGCCATCCCCCCGAGATCCTTGTCGATGGTCAGGGCGATGACGGCGGCACCGTGGGCGGCGACGAGCGGGAGGACGGCGTCCACGCGCTCGCGGCCGTTCTCCAGGTTGATGGAGTTGACGATCGGCCGCCCGGGCGACTGCTCGAGCGCGGCCTTCAGCACGTCCGCCTCGGTCGAGTCGAAGCAGAGCGGCGCGTCCACGCCCTGCGAGAGGAGCTTGACCACGGTGCGCATCTGCACCGCCTCGTCCTGCCTCTCCGTCAACGCGACGCAGACGTCCAGCACGTGCGCGCCGCTCTCCGTCTGGTCGCGGGCCACCTCCAGCACGCCGTCGTAGTCGTCGGAGAGAAGGAGGCGCTTGACCTTGCGACTCCCCTGCGCGTTCACCCGCTCGCCGATCATGGTCGGCGCGGGGATCTGGACGAGATCGGCGGCGCGGATCGCGGAGGAGAGGCGGGGGACGTACGCCAGGTCGCGCGCCTTCGGCTTCAGCCCGCGCACCGCCTCGACGAGCCGCTTGATGTGCTCGGCGTTGGTCCCGCAGCAGCCGCCGACCACCGAGACGCCGAACTCCTCGACGAACTCCTTCATCTGCGCGGCGAAGGGGTCGGCCTGCAGCGGATAGACGGCGCACCCCGCCTCGTTGTGCGGGATCCCCGCGTTGGGGATGCAGGAGATCGGAAGCCGGCTGTTCTCGCCCAGGAAGCGGACGGCCTGCCGCATGTGCTCGGGCCCCGTCGAACAGTTCAGCCCGATGACGTCGGCGTTCAGCGCCTCCAGCGTGACCATCGCCGCGCCGATATCGGTGCCGAGCAGCATGCGGCCGCTCGTGTCCAGCGTCACCTGCACCTGCAGCGCGACGGGGCGGCCGGCCTCGCGGATGGCCTCGCGGCAGCCGAAGACGGCGGCCTTCACCTCGAGGATGTCCTGGCTCGTCTCGATCAGCAGCACGTCCACGCCGCCCTCCATCAGCGCGCGCGCCTGCTCGGCGAACACCGGCACCAGCTCGGCGAAGGTGATGTTGCCGAGCGTGGGGTCGCTCGCGGACGGCAGGAAGCCGCTCGGGCCGATGGAGCCGGCGACGAAGCGCTTGTGCCCGTCCTGCGCCTCGAAGCGGTCGGCCACGCGGCGGGCGAGCGAGGCGGCGGCCACGTTGATCTCGCGCACCTGGTCCTGCAGCCCGTACTCGCGCAGCGTCAGGCGGTTGGAGCGGAAGGTGTCCGTTTCCAGCACGTCGCACCCCGCCTCCATGTAGGCGGAGTGGATCTCCTCGATGACCCTGGGCTTCGAGATCACGAGGTAGTCGTTGCACCCCTCCAGCCGCTCTCCCCCGAAGTCGGACGCGGAGAGGTCGTAGCGCTGGATGGAGGTGCCCATGGCGCCGTCGAACACCAGCACGCGCTCGCGCAGCGCGGAGAGGTAGGGAGACTGAGGCTCGGCCATCGTTCTGCGGATCCCTTCCGAATGCAAAAAATCCCCGCGACTCGTGTGGAGTGCGGGGAACGCGGGTCCGGATGTGA
>DASUYB010000064.1 GCA_036377595.1 Longimicrobium sp.
CCGAGCACCCGCGCCGCCAGCACGAACTCGCGTTCCCGCAGCGACAGCACTTCACCTCTGACGAGGCGCGCCGTCCCCATCCACCCGGTCAGGCCCAGCACGATCACCACCAGGTAGATGTTGGGCTCGAACAGCGCGATCACCACGATCAGCAGCACCAGCCGTGGAAACGACAGCATCATGTCGGTCAGCCGCATCAGGATGCTGTCCACGATCCCGCCGAAGTAGCCGGCCAGCGCGCCGATCAGCGTGCCCAGCGTGATGCTGATGGCCACCGCGATGAAGCCGATGGAGAGCGAGATGCGGGAGCCGTAGAGCACGCGGGAGAAGATGTCGCGCCCGAACTTGTCGGTGCCCATCAGGTGCTGGGCCGACGGGGCCAGGTAGCGCGACAGGATGATGTTCCCCTGCTCGGCCGGGTCGTACGGCGAGATCAGCGGCGTGACCAGCGTGAGCACGTACAGCAGGATCATCACCACCAAGCCGGCGATGGCCAGCTTGTTCTTGCGGAAGTGCCGCGCCGCGATCGACCACTGGCTGTCGCCGTACAGCTTGCGCGGCCGCTTCGACCGCGCCGCCAGGTCGTAGAACGCCCACCCCCACACCAGCAGCGCCATCAACCCCAGCGTGACCACCGCGACCACGCCGTCCACGGGGATGCGGCGCCCGGTGAACACGGGGCCGATGCGGCCGCGGCTCAGGTACGCCAGGCTGAGGGTGAACGCCCAGGCGAAGAAGAGCGACATCCCGGCGATCCACTCGCCGCGGGCGAAGTGGCCCAGGCCGGGGATCACGGACAGCGCCAGCTGCGCGGGGGTGGCCGGCCGGCGGCCGGGAAGGCCCGCGGCGGGGGTGGCCGTCTGCGTGATCGGCTCGGGAGGCATCTGCTCGGGGGTGACCGTGGCCGGCATCGTTTACTCCGTGCGGATGCGGGGGTCGACCACCGCGTACAGGATGTCGCTCAGCAGGTTGCCCAGCACCACCATGGCCGCGATCACGAAGGAGGTGGCCATCACCATCGGGTAGTCGCGCTGCAGGATGGCGTCCACGATCGCCCGCCCCATCCCCGGCCACCCGAAGATGGTCTCCACCAGCACCGCGCCGGAGAAGAGGAAGGGGAGGTACAGCCCCAGCAGGGTGATGATGGGGATCAGCGCGTTCCTGAGCGCGTGCTTGAAGATCACCGTCCGCTCGGAGAGGCCCTTCGCGCGCGCGGTGCGGATGAAGTCCTGGTGGATCACCTCGAGCATCGACCCGCGCATGTAGCGCGCGACGCCGGCCGCGTTGCCGATTCCCAGCGCCAGCGCGGGAAGGAACAGGTGCTTGAAGCGGTCGACCATCTTCCCCCAGGCGCTCATGTACTCGTAGCCCACGCTGGTCATCCCGCTGGCGGGGAACTGGAACCACCCGAGGACGCCGGCCCAGTCGGGGTGCGTGCCCATCAGCTGGTTCATCTTCATCGAGAACAGCAGGATCAGCATCAGCGCGAACCAGAACGACGGCATCGAATAGAAGAACAGCGCCACGAAGGAGAGCACGTTGTCGGCCAGCGAGTACTGCCGCACCGCCTGCACGATCCCGATCAGCATCCCCACGATGAAGATGAGGACCAGGGAAACGAGGGTGAGCTGGAGCGTGTTCCAGAGCACCGAGGGAAGGATCTCGCTGATGGGCTGCTGCTGCCCGAACGAGTAGCCGAAGTTGCCGCGCAGGAAGCTCCACAGCCACTTGACGTACTGGATGTGGAGCGGCTGGTCGAGCCCCAGGTTGTGGCGCATCTGCTCGATCACCCGCGGGCTCACGTTCGGGTTGACGAAGCGCGCCGTGGGGTCGCCCGGGGCGATGTGGATGATGAAGAAGATCAGCGTGAGGATCCCCAGCAGCAGCGGGATCGCCCCCACGATGCGTCGCAGCAGGTAGCCGATCATCCCCTCACCGCCCTCCCTTTGCCGTGTCCGTGGTTCCCGGTGCCGCGCGGGGCTGCCGGCTCCGCGGGATCCACCACTCCCATGCGTTCCGGTACGCGCCGAATGGATCCGGGCGCACTCCGCGCAGCCGGTCGCTCACCGCCATGATGGAATCGTAGTCGTACAGCCAGGTGTGCGGCTGTTCCTGCACGATTCGCTCCGCCGCCGCTCGCCAGAACGGTGCCGCGCGCTCGGCCGTGGGCTGCGCCCGCGCCTGATCCATCAGCCGCGCCGTTTCCGCGTCCGCGTACCGCGCGAAGTTCAGGGGCGCGCCGGGCGTCCACTCCGCCGCGAGGTCGGCCGTGAGCCGCGCCTCCGCGCCGACCAGCGCCGCCTGGAACGCATGCCTCGCCAGCGCGTCCCCGAACGTCTCAGCGTCCAGCCGCCGCGTCTCCGCGGCCACGCCGATCGCGCGCCACTGCCGCTGCACCAGCCGGGCGACGTCGCCCGCGCGCGGGTCGCCGGCGTCGATCGTCAGCACGAACGACAGGGCGCGCCCCGCCCTGTCGCGAATGCCGTCGCCGTCCCCGTCCCGCCAGCCGCTCTCGGCGAGGATGCTGTCCGCCGCCGCGGTATCGAAGGGGAGCGGGCGGATCTTCGGATCGTCGCCCAGTCCCTTGAGCCTGGCCGGGTACGGGCCCGCGGCGGGGGTGGCCGACTCCTGCATCCCCAGCGCGCGGATGATCCCCGGCACGTCCAGCGCCATCCCCAGCGCGCGCCGCACCGCCGGATCGGCGAAGGCGGGATGGGCGGAGGGGAGATACGCGATCGCCTCGCGGAAGCGCCACCGGTCGCGCTCGAACCGCACCGGGCGGCGGGGATCGGGGGAGCGGAGGTGCGGCACCTGCGCGGGGTCGACGCCGCGCACCACGTCTACCGTCCCCTCCCGCAGCCCCGCGATCGCCGAATTGGGATCGCGGGTGATGCGGATCACGATCCCGTCCAGGAACGGCTTGGGGGAGAAGGAGGGATTGGGGACGAGCGCGATGCTGTCCCCCCGCGCCCACGCGGCGATGCGGAAGGGGCCGCTGACGACCAGCTCCGCCGCCGCGCGGGAATCGCGCAGCGCGCCGGGCGAGGTGCGCGCGTCGACGTGCCGGGGAACGATCGCGGCGGCGCTGGCGGAAAGCATCTCCGCGTAGCGCCGCCGGTAGTGGATGACGACCGTGCTGTCGTTCTCCGCCGTCACCGAATCGATCTCCGCCACCCCGGCGCGGAGATCGGCCGCGACCGTCGTGTCGCGCAGCAGGCGGTAGGTGTGGACGACGTCCGCGGCGGTGAGGGGGTGCCCGTCGCTCCAGCGCAGCCCCCCGCGCATGCGGAAGCGGATGGCGGTGGAGTCGGGACCGGTGTACTCCCAGTGGTACGCCGCCGCCATCGGCGTGTCGTTCGACGTCTGCCAGTGGACCTCGCCGTCGCGCCAGGCGGCGCGGGTGAGCCCCATGTACATCACCCCGGCGAGCTCGCGGTCCAGCGGCGACCGCGCGGCCAGCGGCACCGGCGTCTCCATGTCCGCCGGCTCGGCCAGGACCGCGATGCCGCCGCGCTCGGGAGCGCCGCCGGGGCCGGAGGCGGTGTCGCCCTCCCCGCCGCCGCGCGGGGCGCGCTCCGCGCGGCAGCCGGCGACGAGCGCCGCGAGCGCCAGCGCTCCCGCCAATGTCCGAGCCGTGCCGCCGCGCTTCCTCCGCATCCCCGCTCCGTCCCCGAGTGTCCGCCGGCGCCCCCGCGCCCGCGCGCTACTTCTTCCCGGTGTCCGCCGCCGGCGGCACGGCGGGCGCGGCCTGGCGCCGCGCGTTCTGCTGGCTGCGCGGGATCCACCACTCCCAGGCGTTCTGGTAGGCGCCGTAGGTGTCGACCTTCATGTCGCGCAGCCGGCTGCTCAACCCGTCGAGCTGGTCGTAGTAGTACAGGAAGGTGTAGGGCTGCGCCGCGGCGATCCGCGCCGCCGCCTGCCGCCAGATGGGGTTGGCGCCCGCCTCGGTGGGCTGCGCCTGCGCCTGGCGGAAGAGCGCGAAGGTCTGCGGATCGTCGTACGACACGAAGTTGAAGGGGCTGTCCTTCCCCCACAGCGTGGTGATGTCGGGGCTGAGCCCCACCACCCACCCGGCCACCGCCGCCTGGAAGCGCTTCCCGCGCAGCGTCTCGTTGAAGGCGTTGGTCTCCGACATCCGGATCTGCGCGTCGACCCCGATCCGCTTCCACGCCTGCTGCACGATCTGCGCGACGTCGATGCGGCGCGAGTTCCCCGCGTTGGTCAGCACGGTGAAGCGGAACGGCTGCCCGTTGCGCTCCACGATCCCGTCGCCGTCGTGGTCCGCCCATCCCTTGCTGGCCAGGATGCGCTTCGCCTCCGCGGTGTCGTACGGGAGCGGCGGCATCGTCTGCGGGTCGTACAGGTCCTTGAAGATGGGCGAGTAGGGTCCGCCCGCCGGCTTCGCGTACTCGTCCATCTGCAGCGCACTCAGCAGCCCGCGCACGTCGATGGCCATCCCCAGCGCGCGCCGGATCTCGGGGTCGGCGAAGGGCGCGAAGGTGCGCGGGTTGTAGGCGATGTAGTCGTAGGCGCGCCCCTCCTCGCGCGCGAAGCGCACGCCCGGCGCCTGCTGCCGCGCGCGCTCCACCTGGTCGTAGGGAACGGGGCGCATGAAGTCCAGGTTCCCCGTCAGCAGCTCGGCCAGCCGCGTGGTGGCCTCGGGGATCACGCGGAACACGATGCGCTCCAGCCGCGGCTTCGGCGTGAAGTAGGGGTTGGGGACGAGGGTGAAGTGGTCGTTCT
Source organism: Longimicrobium sp. (assembly GCA_036377595.1). Lineage (NCBI taxonomy): Bacteria > Pseudomonadati > Gemmatimonadota > Longimicrobiia > Longimicrobiales > Longimicrobiaceae > Longimicrobium > Longimicrobium sp. Next base: position 4,744 of record DASUYB010000064.1, read on the forward strand.
TCACCCATTCGCCGATGCGGTAGGGGCCGCTGACCACCAGGTTGCGCACCGGGTCCACGAACGCGCGGTGAGTGCGCATCTGCGCCGGGTCGCTCCCCTCGAACAGGTGCTTCGGCGAGATGCCGAGCCCGGAGTGGAAGAGCATGTCCGGGTAGCGGCGGTTGAAGTGGAAGGTGACGGTGCTGTCGTCGTTGGCCACCACCGAGTCCATGTTGCTGGCGTAGTCCTGCTGCGGCGAGGCCACGGCGGGGTTCTTCAGCATCTCGTAGGTGAACACCACGTCGGCCGCCGTCACCGGCCTCCCGTCGGACCACTTGTGCTGCGTGTTGAGATGGTAGCGCAGCGCGGTGGAGTCGGGCGGCAGGTACTCGTACGCGCGCGCCAGGGCCACGGGCGACTCGGGATAGGTGGTGTAGACCACGTGCCCGTCGCGCCACACCGAGCGGGTGAGCGAGGGGAACATCACGTCGCCGCCGATGTCGCCGTCGAGCACCGACTCGGCCACCAGCGGCATGGGATGGCTGATGTCGGCCAGCTCGGCCATCACCGCGGTGCCGCCGGACTCGGGCGGACCGGCGCTGTCGCCCGCGGCCGGGGCCTGGCCGGCGCGGCCGCGCTCGTCGCCGCCGCCGCACGCGGCCGCCAGCAGGAGGACGAAGGCGGCGCGGGGCGTGAACGGGGTACCGCCTGAGGTCTTCCGCATCGTTCGGGGTCGGGTGAGGGGGTGGTGGTGCGGCTTCAGCGGCCGGGGCGCCGCATCCGCGGATCCAGGTACCAGCGCGCCGCACCCACCCAGTCGCCGCGGGCGTCGGGATGCACGTTGCGCAGCCGCTCGTGCACGCCCTCGAGGCGCCGGGTGAAGTACAGGAAGGTGAACGGCTGGTCGTGCGAGATCTTCCGCTGGTACTCGATCCAGAGCGGCTTGGCGGCGGTCCGGTCCGCGATCTTGGGGAGCGTGTCCAGGTAGCGCTGCGTCTGCCGGTCGCAGTAGCCCACCCACTGGAACGGTTCCTCCATCTTCTCGCAGCTGAACAGGTCCGAGTCGTCGATGCGGAACTCGGTCACCCATCCCACGACCGCGGCGTCGTAGTCGCGGGCCGGGCGCTGCAGCCGGTCGAGGAGCGCGCCCCACTCCTGCACGCGCGGCTGCACCGCGATCCCCACCGCCTTGAGCTGCGCCTGCACGATCTCGGTGATGTCCTGCCGCTCGCGGTTGCCGCTGTTGGTGTACAGGGTGAAGGAGAACGGCGTCCCGTCCCTGTCGATGATGCCGTCGCCGTTCGTGTCGCGCCACCCGGCCTGCTCCAGGAGCCGGCGCGCGGCGGCGGGATCGTACTTCAGGTCCGCGCCCGCCTGCGGGTCGTAGTTCCAGTAGAACGGAGGGATGGTGCTGTTGGCCAGCCGCCCGTAGCCCCGCCGCACCCCCTGCAGGATCCCCTCGCGGTCGATGGCCATGGTCAGCGCCCGCCGCACGTTCGCGTCCCTGAACAGCGGCCTGCGCTCGTTCCACGCGATCACCGCGAACTGCCGGTCGGGGAAGGAGACGAGGCGCGTGTTGGGATTCTGCTCGATCTGCTCCGCCTGGATCGACGCGGGGGCGATGTAGTAGTCGATGTTCCCGTTCAGCAGCTCGGTCAGCAGCGTGGTCGGCTCGGGGATGGGGCGGTAGACGATGCGGTCGGCGTAGGGACGCCCTCCCAGCTCCGCCGGCCAGCGCGGGTTGGCCTCGAACACCCAGCTCTGCCCCTCGGTGTGCGACACGAACCGGAAGGGCCCGTTCCCCACCACGTTGCGCGTGGAGAACGGATGGTTGCGCATCTGCGCCGGCGCCGTCCCCCGCAGGACGTGCTCGGGCGCCGGGGCGAAGGAGCGCCACGGGTCCATGTAGTCGGCGTGCGGCGTCATCTTCACCTTGAAGGTGAACGAGTCGGGGACGGTCGCGTCGCCGTAGTGGGTCCAGAACGCCAGGTTCGGGAAGCCGGTGTCGGGGTTGCGCGCCAGGTCGTACGAGAACTTCACGTCGTACGCGGTGGTCTTCACCCCGTCCTGCCACCAGATGTCGTTGCGCAGGTGGAAGGTCAGCTCGGTGGTGTCGGCGTTGACCTCCCAGCTGCGGGCCAGGTACGGCACCGGCTCCAGCTTCTCGTCGTAGGTGATCAGCGGGGTGAAGAGCACGAACTGGCGCACGTTGTCCGACGTCTGGTCGGTGGCGGTGAGCGGGTTCATGTCCGGGATCTCGCCGATGGCGCCCACCACGATGGTGCCGCCGAAGCGCTGGGCCTGCGGCACCTGCGCGTCGCGGTCCGCGGCGTCCTTCGCCGCGCCGCTGGCTTCGCCTCCGCCTCCGCCTCCGCCGCCCCCGCACGCCGCCAGCAGCGCCAGCCCGAGCGCCACGGCCGTCCGCCTGTACGAAAACGTCATCCCCACCCGCCTTTGCAGCACTGGGTCGGCCCGCGCGCGGCGGGCGGGCCCCGCACGGGGCCCGGACGTGCTACTTGCTTTTCCCGCTTGGAGTTCCGGCCCCTAGCGGCGTCGGTCGGCGGGGATCCACCAGTCCTTCACGTTGGCCAGCTTGCTGCGCGCGTCCATCACCACCCCGCGCAGCCGCGGCCCGACGCCCGCCATGTCCTCGCTCCAGAAGAGGAAGGTGAGCGGCTGGTCCTGCTGCAGCAGGGTGAAGTACTGCTGCCAGGTCTGCTTCGCCTGCGCCGCGTCGGTCGTGCGCAGCCCGCGCTCCATCAGCGCGTCCGCCTGCGGGTTGCAGTAGCCGGTGCGGTTGCTGGAGTTGGGCACCCGCGACTGCGCGCAGGAGAAGAGCGGCGTGGGGTCGACCTTGAAGGTGTCGAGCGACCAGTTGGCGATCACCGCGTCGTAGTCGCGCGCCTTGTACTGGCGCAGCATGGTCTGGAACTCCTGCGCGCGCACGTCCACCTGCGCGCCCACGGCCTTCAGCTCCTGCTGGATCACCTGCGCCATGTCCTGGTGCATGCGGTTGGCCGTGTTCACCATCAGCGTGAAGCGCAGCGGCCGCCCGTCCTTCTCCACCACCCCGTCGCCGTTGGTGTCGCGCCACCCGGCCTGCGCGAGGGCCTGCTTCGCCCCGTTCACGTCGAAGGGGACGGACTGCACCTCGGAGTACATCGGGCTCCACGAGGGGATCATCCCCGACGCGGGAACGGCGAACTGGTGCATCAGCGCCTTCACCAGGTACGCGCGGTCGATCGCCATCGCCATCGCCCTTCTCACCGCCGCGTCGTTGAAGGGGGGACGGGTGCCGTTCCAGGCGACGTAGGTGAACTCGCGCGAGGGGAAGTGCCGGAGCGTGAGCTGCGGCTGCGCCTGCACCTGCACCGCCTGGTCGGGCTGGAGCGTCCACCCGATCACGTCGCTGTTCCCGTTCACCAGCTCGGTGACCATGGTGGTCGCCTCGGGGATGATGCGGAAGACGACGCGGTCCAGCTTCGGCCGTCCCCCCAGCCCGGCGGGGAAGTTGGGGTTGGCCTCGAGCGTGAGCGTCTCGTTGGGCTTCCACCCGCCTTCCTTCAGCATGAACGGCCCGCTTCCCACCGGCGCGCGGTTGTACGGCGCCTGCGCCAGCTGGGTGGGAGGGACGTTCTGCAGCAGGTGCTTCGGCACCGGCGCCCACCAGAAGTCGTCGAGCGCCTGGGCGTGCGGCGCGGTGAAGGTGAAGCGGATGGTCTGCGGATCGACCACCGTGGCCGACTTCACCAGCCCCAGGTAGGCCGAGCCGATGAGCGAGGCGGTGGTGGTGTCCTTGGCCAGGTCGAAGGTGAACTTGACGTCCTCGGCGGTCACCGGCTGGCCGTCGTGCCACTTCACGTCGTTGCGGAGATGGAAGACGACGGCGGTGTCGCTGAGCTCCCAGCGCTGCGCCAGCCAGGGGACGGCCTTGAGTGTGGAGTCGTACTGGATGAGCGGCGTGAACAGCATGAAGCGGATTACGTCGTCGGTGGTGGAGTGGGTGTTGACCACCGGGTTGAAGGCCTGGAAGTCGCTGGTGACGGCGACCACGGCCATCCCCCCGGTCTGCGGCGGTCCGGCCTGCTCGCGCTGCGTCCCCCCGCCGCCCCCCTCGCCGCCGCACGCGGCCAGCAGCAGCACGGCCGCGGTTCTCGTCCACGCACTCGATGCGCGCATCTCCGCCCTCCCGTCCCGTTCCCGTCTGCCGGCGGCAGGCTGCCGCCGTTCGCAAGCGGCGCCTACTGATGCCAAGTCCATGCCGCACCCGCGTACCGCCGGGCGGCCTCATCCGCGCGCTCGCGCTCCATGCCGGTGAGCGCGTCCGGCTCCATCGCGGCGCAGAACGTCTCCGCCCACCCCGCCGCCAGCGCGGCAACCAGCTCGTCCCACGCCGGCGCGCGTCCGAGGACTTCGGCCAGCGTCGCCGGCGGCCCCGTGTCCTCGCGGTCGGCGGGATCGAGGAGGAAGCCGGCGACGGCCGACTGGTCGTCCTCGATCGGGAGCGAGCCGTGCTGCAGGATGGTCGTCCCCAGCCGCCGCTGCGCGCTGCCGACCAGCTTGCGGCCCGCGGCGACGACCTCGCCCTCCACCGGCTGGTCGAAGCACGGGGCGAGCGACGGCGCGGGCGCGCGCGCGGCGGTCGCGGGCTGCAGCGCGGCGTCCACGCCGAGGTGGCGGAGCCCGGCGACGAGCGCGCGGTTGATGGCGGCGTAGCCGCGGCGCGGGCCGCCCAGCAGCACCTCGGGCGCGGCGACGGAGTAGGTCAGCTCGCGGTGATGCAGCACCGCCCGCCCCCCCGTCGGCCGGCGCACGACGTCGATCCCCCGCGCGGCGAGGGCGTCCAGGTCGTAGCGCCCGCGCGCCGGCTGGTTGCGGCCCAGCGAGAGGCAGGGCGGCGACCAGCGATAGACGCGCAGCACCGGCGCCCCACCCTCCGCCACCGACGCGGCCAGGGCCTCGTCGACGCCCATGTTCCACGCGCCGGGCGCGGGCGGGGTGTCGAGCAGGCGCCAGCGCGCGGCGCGGCGGGAGTCGCCAATGGCTTGCATGCGGTGCGAGGATAGACCCCGTGCAAGGCAGAGTCAAGGATCGGCCGTGCCCGTTCCCGCATCTCCCGGGGAAAACCTAACGCGGACGCGGTGATGGAGCCGTGGGCCTCGATTCATACCAGATCGGGCCAACGACTGTGCATTCCGATTCATACAGAAGGCTCACACGGAGGAAACGGAGGGAACGGAGAGTTCTTTCGTCTTTCCTCCGTTACCTCCGTTCCCTCCGTGTGATGACCTGCTGTTGACCGGCCTGGGAATGCACCAGCCAATCGGCCGAACTGGTACTCGTCCATGAATCCCCGCGGTTTTCCTTCATCTTTTCCATCTCCGAATCCAGATTCCAACCATTGGCATGGTCACCCGATCCAATGCAGTCGCCGAACACGCGACGCCGAACCACGCCGGAGCTGAAGCCCTGATCGAACAACTCGACGCGGTGCGGACGAGCGACGCCACGCTGGCGGCGGCGGGAGACGCGCACGCGTTCGGCCGGCTGTACCGCGACCACGCCGCCCGCATCCACTCCCTGGCCCGCCGCATGGCCGGCGAGCACGAGGCCGACGAGCTCACGCAGGACGTGTTCGTCCGCGCCTGGGAAAAGCTGCGCACCTTCCGCGGCGAGAGCGCGTTCGGCACCTGGCTGCACCGGCTGGCGGTGAACCTGATCCTGGCCAGGCGCGCGCAGCAGGCGAAGCGGCGGAACCGCGAGGCCGGCGACGAGGCGCTGGAGTGGACCCCCGGGCGGTCCGCCACGCCCGAGCTGGCGATGGACTTCGAGACGGCGGTCCAGCGGCTTCCCGAGGGCGCGCGGCAGGTGTTCGTGCTGTTCGACGTGGAAGGATACCGCCACGAGGAGATCGCGGGGCTGCTGGAGATCAGCGTGGGAACCAGCAAGAGCCAGCTTCACCGCGCACGCATGATCCTGCGGGAGCACCTGAGATGATGACGGACGAGAGCGACGTGAAGCCCTTCGGGGCCGACGACTGGACCGACCGGCTCAGCGAGTACCTGGACGGCGAGCTGGAGCCCGCCGAGAGGATGGCGCTGGAGGAGCACCTGCGGAGCTGCCTCTCCTGCCGCGCCACCCTCGAGCAGCTGCGCGCGGTGAAGGTGCGCGCGGAGCGGCTGGCCGACCGCCAGCCGCCGCCCGAGGTGTGGGCCGAGATCGCCCGGCGCATCGGCGCGCCGGACGTGACGCTGGACTCGGTGGACGACGAGCTGACGGTGCGCCGGGCCAGGAAGACGGTCCGCTTCCCCTGGCTGCGCGTGGGCGCGGCCGCCGCGGCAGTGCTGGCGGTGGGGATCGGGATCGGGCGGATGAGCACGGGGACGCCCGCGCTCCCCCGCGCCACCGTGCAGGCCCCGGCGCCGGGGACGGCGCTGACGTCGGACGCCTACCGCGTGGCCGTGGCGCAGCACCTGGACCGGACCGAGGCGCTGCTGACCTCGTTCCGCGCCGCCGCCGCGAGCGGCGAGGTGGACGCGCAGGTCGGCCAGTGGGCCGACGAGATGCTGAGCAACACCCGCCTGCTGCTGGACTCGCCCGCCGCGGCCGACCCGAAGCTGAAGACGCTGCTGCAGGACCTGGAGCTGGTGCTGGCGCAGATCGCCACACTGCCCCGCAACGAAGAGAAAACCGAGGTGGACCTGGCCCGCCGCGCCCTCGACGAGAGCCACGTGCTCCCGCGGATGCGGACGCTGGTGCCGGCCGGATCGCCCATGACCCAGGGAGAATCGTGATGCGCACCACCCCCGCCGTCTTCGCCGCCGTCCTCGCGCTCGCCACCACGGCCGCCGCGCAGGCGCCCGTCCGGCTGGCCATGGCCGAGGACGGCCCCCCGCCGGCCACCCATCCCCAGGACCCGGCCAACACCCTCTACCGCCAGGCGCGCGAGGCGCTGAACGACGAGCAGTGGCCGCGCGCGGCCCGGCTGTTCCAGCAGATCCGGCAGCGCTATCCCCGCTCCAGCTACACCCCCGACGCGCTGTACTGGGAGGCGTTCGCCCGCTACCGGGTGAATACGACCGAGGAGCTGCAGTACGCCCGCGGCGCGCTGGAGGCGCAGGCCCGCGACTACCCTAGGGCGGGCACGCGCCGCGACGGGGCCGAGCTTCTGGCCCGCATCCGCGGCGAGCTGGCGCAGCGCGGCGACTCGCGCGCCGCGGAGCGCGTCGCCTCCTCCGCGGCCCAGGCGGCGCAGTGCGGCGACCGCGGCGGCGACGACGACGAGCGGCTGGCGGCGCTCAACGCGCTGCTGCAGATGGACTCCGAGCGCGCGATGCCGCTGCTGCGCCAGGTGCTGGCCCGCCGCGACGCCTGCTCCGAGAAGCTGCGGCGCCAGGCCACCTTCCTGGTGGCCCAGAAGGCGGGCGACGAGGCCCAGTCGATCCTGCTGAACGTCGCCCGGACCGACCCCAGCCCCGAGGTGCGCGGGCAGGCGGTGTTCTGGCTGGGGCAGTCGGGCGGCGACCGCGCGGTCGACGCGATCATGGAGATCCTGCGCTCGTCGAACGACCCCGAGGTGCAGGAGAAGGCGATCTTCGCGCTGTCGCAGACCAACAGCCCGCGCGCCGCGGGGATCCTGCGCGGCTACGCCGAGAACGAGAGCGCGCCCGCGAACCTGCGCGAGAAGGCCATCTTCTGGCTGGGCCAGCACAACTCGCCGCAGAACGCGGAGTACCTGCGCACGCTCTTCGGACGGCTGCGCAACGACGAGCTCAAGTCCAAGGTTCTGTTCTCGCTCTCGCAGATGCGCGGGCAGGGGAACGAGCGCTGGATCCTCAACGTGGCGCTGGACGAGCGGCAGCCGGTGGAAGTGCGCAAGCAGGCACTGTTCTGGGCCGGCCAGTCGGGCGTCTCGCTGGGCGAGATCACCGCGCTGTACGACCGCATCCGCGAGCCGCAGTTGCGCGAGCAGATCATCTTCGTTCTCTCGCAGCGCCACGAGTCGGCCGCGCTCGACAAGCTGATCGACATCGCCCGCCGCGACCCCGACCGGCGGATGCGCCAGAAGGCGCTCTTCTGGCTGGGGCAGTCCCGCGACCCGCGCGCCGCGCGCGTCCTCACGGAGATCATCGGCTCATGAGCACATCGCTGATCCGGGCCGCCGCCGTAGCCGCGGCCCTGGCGGGCATCGCCCCCGCCGCCTGCGCCGACGCCGAGAGCGCGCCAGCGCGCCGTCCTGGGGAGACGAAAGAAACTCGAGGCAGGGAGATGGTGGCGCCGGCGCACTCCGCCGCGGCGGCGCAGGGCGGGCTGGCCGCGCGGGTGAACGCGGTGCGGGACGGCGAGGTGTGGATGCACTTCGCCTCGCGCCCCGGCGTCTGCGGCGGGGGTGAGGGGATCTCGACCGGCAGACGGGGGATGCACCGCGACGGCATCTACGTCTCCGACAACAACATCACCACGGGAGACGGGAACTGGGACTGCGTGGAGGGGCCGGTGTGGGTGGCGCTGGTCCGCCGCGAGGGGCGCACCGAGCGCATCCGCCTGCGCGTGGCCCGCGGCTGGTCGACGGAAGGCCGCCGCGTGACGGACCTGGGCGCCGTGGGCGTGCGCGAGGCGTCGGAGTACCTGCTCGCCTTCGCCGAGCGCGAGCCGAACGGCAGCGTGGGAGAGAAGGCGCTCCTTCCCGCCACGCTGGCCGACAGCGTGACGACCTGGCCCGCGCTCCTGCGCATCGCCAGGCGCGACGCCACGCCGCAGCAGACCAGGCGGCAGGCGGTGTTCTGGCTGAGCCAGCAGGCCGGCGACGCCATCACCCGCCAGCTCGGCGACTTCGTGAGCGATGACACGGAGGACCGCGAGGTGCGCAAGCACGCCGTGTTCGCGCTCTCGCAGCGGCCGCACGACGAGGCCGTCCCCGAGCTGCTGCGCATCGCCCGCACCCACCGCGACCCCGAGATCCGCAAGACGGCGATGTTCTGGCTGGGCCAGAGCAACGACCCGCGCGCCATCGCGCTCTTCGAGGAGATCCTGTCGCACTGAAAACAGAAGGGTTCACGCAGAGTCAGCAGGGTCAGCAGAGGAACTGCGGTTCTCTGCTGACCCTGCTGACTCTGCGTGAGCCATTACTGGTTGGGATATCTCTCAGCGCGCCGCTGCCTCGGTGGCGGGCTGCGCGGGGGCGGCGGCGCGCGGCTTGGGCTGCGAGAACCACATCCGCACCGCGATCAGCGCCAGGAACACCGCGAACGCGCGGCGCAGCGCCAGCCCCGAGATCATCAGCGAGTAGCGCGCGCCGAACCCCGCGCCGATGAACAACCCCACCGCGATCAGCAGCGACGCCAGCGGGTTCAGGTTCCCCGTCTTGTAGTACTCCCACGCGCCCAGCGCGCCCACGGGCAGCAGCAGCGCTGCGAGCGAGGTCCCCGTCGCCGTCTGCGGCTGCATCCGCGCGATGAAGATGAGCGCCGGCACGATCACCACCCCGCCCCCGATGCCGAACAGCCCGGAGAGCACGCCCGCCCCCAGACCGATCAGCAGGAAGATCATCCACCCCATCTCATTCCCCCGTCCGTGCCGGTTTGCGGCGCGCCGGGCGCTCGGCCGCGGTGGACTTGCGCGGGCGCCCGCCCTTCTTCCCGTTCTCGCGCGCCGCCGCGGCCTTGGCCTCGCTCTTGGCGCTCCCCAGCCACTTGGCGTACCACTCCTTCACGTTCAGCAGGTAGTACAGCAGCCCGGGCACGGAGATGTGCGCATCCAGTTCCTCCCACCCGATCCCGTCGCCGCCGATGAGCACCTCGACGGCCGCCAGCTGCTCGGGCGTCGCCGTCTCGATCCCGTCGCCGAGGTGCTGGGGAAAGCCGAAGACACACCCGTTCTTCATCTCGAACATCACGAGCTTGCGCTGAGGATCGTACCACGCCTTGACCGCTCGCGGCTCCACCCGATCCTCGTACTCGGTCCGTTCTCGTGCCTCGCGGAGTTCCGCCTGCCATTCCTCTTCAGTGAGGTCTCGCCACGCCATCCGTTCCTCCTTCGCTGCGTTGAATCTGCCACGCCGCCCACGACGCCATCAGCGCCTCCTGGTGCGCCTGGACCAGTGCCTTGGCTCGTTTGATGTCGTGTTCGCGCATTCCAAAGATCTTGCGAACTTGGCTTGTTTCGATCGCGAGCACGACTGCCGCGCCGCTGTACGACACGTGAACGTGCGGGGGATCGTGGTCACCTGCGTAGAAGCTGAATGCAAAGCCACCCACTCTCAGGACCGTAGGCATGGGAATATGCAACCGAACTGTTGGGTTTGTCAACCGCAGCGGAGGGAAGGCGACAAACCTACAGCGATCGCAATCCGAACGGAAGTGACAGTCGTGGCGGCTTTCACGCGGGCGGTTCAGGTCACCGGTAACCCGCTGCCTGGAGGGCAAAAAGCTCGGCGTAGCGGCCGCCGAGCGCGACCAGCTCCTCGTGCGTGCCGCGCTCCACGACGCGGCCATGTTCCAGCACCAGGATGCGATCGGCCATGCGCACCGTGCTGAAGCGGTGGGAGATGAGGATCGCCATCTTTCCCTCCGTCAGCTCGGAGAAGCGGCGGAAAACTTCGTATTCGGCGCGCGCGTCGAGCGCCGCCGTGGGCTCGTCCAGGATCAGCAGCTGGGCGTCGCGCATGTAGGCGCGGCCGAGCGCCACCTTCTGCCACTGCCCGCCGGACAGGTCCACGCCGCCCTCGAAGCGGCGGCCGAGCATGGTCTGGTAGCGCAGCGGCAGACCCTCGATCACGTCCGCCGCCAGCGAGCGGCGCGCCGCCTCCTCGATCTGCTCGCGCACCGAGCCGCCGTCCGTGCCCAGCGCGGCGATGCGGCCGACGGCGATGTTCTCCTCGGCCACCATGTCGTAGCGCACGAAATCCTGGAAGATCACGCCCACCTGGTCGTGCAGCTCGCGCGGGTCGTACGCGGACAGCGGCTGTCCGTCGAGCAGGATCTCGCCGCGCGTGGGGTCGTACAGGCGCGTCATCAGCTTGGTGAGCGTCGTCTTCCCGGCGCCGTTCTCGCCCACCAGCGCCAGCCGCTCGCCCGGCGCGATGCGGAAGCCGATCCCCCGCAGCACCCACGACGGATCGTCGTCGGGCGGCGGCTCCGTCTCCTCGTCTTCATCCAGCGAAGCCATGGTCTCGGGATATCGGAACCACACGTCGCGGAACTCGAAGCCCTGTCGGATGGGGCGGGGGAAGGGGAGCGGCGACTCGGGGCGGGCGATGGTGGGGCGCAGGCCGAAGAAGACGAACAGGTCGTCGAGATACAGCGCCTGCTCATACAGGTCGCTGAACGACAGCAGCATGCGCTGGATCACGTCGCGCGAGCGCGAGAACGATCCGGCGAGCAGCGTCAGGTCGCCCACGGTGATGCGGCGCTGGATGGTGCGGACGACGATGGCAGCGTACGCCGCGTAGTAGCCCAGCGTGGAGATCAGCGACAGCCCCGTGCTCACGAGGTTGCGGCGAATGGCCAAGCGCCGGTTGGCGTCGTAGAAGCGGTCCGACAGCTCGCGGTACTGCTCGATCAGCCAGCCGCTCAGGCCGAAGAGCTTCACCTCCTTCGCCGTCTTGTCCGTGGCCGCCACGAAGCGGTAGTAGTCGAGCTTGCGGCGCTCCGGTGTCCACTGGTAGAGGAGCGAGTAGCCCAGCGCGGCGAAATGCGTCTCCCCCAGGAACGACGGGAGCACGGCCACGATCAGCAGCGCGAACAGCAGCGGCGAGAAGGCCAGCAGCGTGCCGGTGAGCGTGAGCAGCGTGACCGCGTCCTGCGCCAGCGACAGCAGCTGGTTGAGCAGGGCGATGCGCCCCACCGTCTGCCGGCGCGCGCGCTCCAGCCGGTCGTAGAAGTCGGGATCCTCGAAGTGCTGCAGGTCGAGCTCGGCGGCGTGCTCCATCAGCCGAACGCTCATGCGGTTGCTGAACAGGTCGCCCAGCAGCGATTCCAGCAGCGTCCCCGTCCGCGCGGCGACCTCGCCGAGCGCCACGACGCCGAACTCCAGCCCGAGCAGCGTCGCCACGTGGCCCCAGCGCGGCTCGCCCGTGCGCGTCGACGCCACGACGGTGTCGACGATCAGCTTCCCCACCCAGAGCGTGGTGATGGGGATGAAGGCACGGAGGAGCCGGAGGGCGCAGATCCCCGCCACCATCCCGCGGTGCGTGCCCCACACCATGCGCAGGAAGGGCGGCAGGTTGCGCATCGCGCGCAGCCGCTCGCCCCAGCTGGGCGGCGTCTCCGTGATCGGCGAACGGGGGCGCTTGCCGATGTGCTGTCGTCGTTCGGCCATGCCCTGAGAGTAACCCTGCGGTCAACCGAGGGGACAGGGGACAGGAACTGCGGCCGCGTCAGAGGCGCATCGCCCGGAGACGTTCAGGTGAGCGGGGATCGCGGCGCTGGAGCCGCCCCTCTGGCTCCATCGCGCGCGTCGGGTGTACCTTTGCGCATCCCCCCGTCACACACACCTGATGCACGAATGCTGAACGCGCTCCCGAACGCCGCGGAGTCGGTCGATCTCCGCCTGCTGGACCGCCTGGTGGACGAGGTCGAGACCGTGTTCCGCGGCAAGCGCGAGACGGTGCGCCTGTCGCTGGCCGCGCTCCTGGCCCGCGGCCACGTGCTCTTCGAAGACATCCCCGGCGTGGGAAAGACGACGCTGGCGCGGGCGCTGACCGCCGCGCTGGGGCTGGAGTTCCGCCGCATCCAGTTCACCAGCGACCTGCTGCCCTCGGACGTGCTGGGCGTCTCCATCTACAACCCGCGCACGCACGACTTCGAGACGCGCCCGGGCCCCATCTTCACCAACGTGGTGCTGGCCGACGAGATCAACCGCGCCCCGCCGCGCACGCAGAGCGGGCTGCTCGAGGCCATGCAGGAGGGGCGCGTGACCATCGACGAGCGGAGCTACGACCTCCCCCGCCCGTTCCTGGTGATGGCCACGCAGAACCCGCTGGAGCAGCACGGCACCTATCCGCTCCCCGAAAGCCAGCTCGACCGCTTCCTGATGCGCGTGTCGATCGGCTACCCCGACGCGGACGAGGAGCGGAGCGTGCTGCTGCAGTCGGTGGGCGTGGACGATCCCGTCGAGCGCGTGCGCGCGGTGCTCGATGCCGGGCAGGTGCTGGCGCTGCAGGAGCGGGTGGAGCGGGTGCACGCCGATCCGTCCATCGTCGACGACCTGATGGCCGTGGTGCAGGCCACCCGCCGCGAGCCGCGGCTGCGCGCCGGCGCCAGCACGCGCGCCGCCATCGGCCTGTTCCGCGCCGCGCGGGCGTGGGCGCTGGTGGACGGGCGCGACTTCCTCGCCCCCGACGACGTGCGGCGGCTGGTGGTGCCCTGCCTGGCGCACCGCCTCCTCCCCCTCGGCGCGTCGTCGCCCACGGGCGAGGCCTACGAGGAGTCGGTGGCGGTGCTGGAGGGGATCATGGACGCGCTGCCCGTGCCGGTCTGATCGGACGGCAGGGAGATGGTGATTCCGCGCGTCATCCGGGATCGTCGCGGGCGATGACGTCGAAGACGACGCCGAACGGGTCGCGCACGTACATCTCCCCCGGCGCGTGCGGGCCGATGGGAACGAGCGCGCACCCGGCCGCTTTCAGCACATCGAGCGCGGCTCGCCGGTCGGCGACGTCGAAGGAGGGGACGACGCGGTCGTGCGTCGGGGCGGGATCGCGGAGGAGGTAGAGCCGCAGCGCGCCGTTCGCCAGCGAGATGCAGTCCGGCGAGCGGTCGATCACCTCGCATCCCAGGACGCTGACGTAAAACGCCTCCGCGGCCGCGGGATCGGCGACGTGCAGCGCCAGCTCGTTGTTCGCGCGGAAAGTGGGGCGATGGGGATCGGTCATCGGATCTCCACCCTGCTGTTGTCCTGACGAAGAAGCCACCCTGCTGCAAGCTAGAGCGAAGCTCGTGTCCCTCACCAGCGTTCCGGCGAAGCCGCGGCTGTCGCGACGCGCAGCCAGCCTCCGCCGCTGGTTCCGCCCGCCGCGCCGGCTGCGCTTCTCGCGCGCCGGCGCGCTGTTCACGATGGGAACACTCCTGCTCGGCATCGCCGCCATCGGCACGGGGAACAACCTGCTGTACCTCGTCCTCGGGGCCATGCTCGGCTTCATCACCCTGAGCGGCTGGCTGAGCGAGCAGATGATCCGCCGCGTCGAGGTCTCCCGCCGGCCGCCGCGCGGGATCACCGCCGGGTATCCCGCGCGCATCGCCTACGACGTCCGCAACGCCAAGCGCCGCCTCCCTTCGCTGGCCGTGGAGGTCGGCGAGGCGTCGCTCCCCGGCCGGGCGTGGGTAGCCGCCGTGGAGCCGGGAGAGACGGCGGCCGCGCGCGCCGAGGTCGCCTTCACCACGCGCGGCGTCTTCCCGCTGGAAACGGTGACGCTGGCCACCTCGTTCCCCTTCGGCCTGTTCCGCAAGGAGCGCGACGTGGAGATCCCCGGCGAGGCCGTGGTCTGGCCACGCCACGACCGCCCCGTGCGCGAGCCGCGCCCCGCCGGCGAGCGCGTTCGCCGCGCGGGCGAGAGCTTCGCGGGCGCGGCCGGCGCGCGCGGCGAGTACCGCGGCCTGCGCCCGTACCGCCCCGGCGACGACCCGCGCGACGTGCACTGGCGCACCACCGCGCGCGTGGGCGAGCCGGTGATCCGCGAGTACGAGCGCGACCGCTCGCGCGCGCTGTGGATCTGCCTCGACCTCCGCGCCGAGCCCGGCGACCTCGCCGAGACGGCGGTGGAGATCGCCGCCTCCCTCGCCGCCGCGGCTTCGCGTCGCGGCGACCCGTTCGGGGTGGCCACGCCGGACGCGCGGGTGTCGCCGGGGATCGGCGCGGCGCAGCTGGAGCGCGTGCTGGACGTGTTGGCTCGCGCGCGCATCCGCCCGGACGCGCCGCGCGTGCAGCCCCCCGTCCCCGCGCGCGAGTGCGTGCTGGTGACGCCGGGCGCGGGCGCCGCGGCGCTTTGGGGCGACGTCTACCCCGCCGAGCGGGAGGGGCGATGAGCCTCGCGCGCCTGCACCGCCGCCTGGTGAGCGCGATGGCGCTGGCCGCGCTCGCCGCCTACGCCGCGGGCGACGGGGTGACGCTCCCCGTCGCGGCGGCCGCCGTGGCGCTCGCCGTCTCCTTCGTCTGGCTGCCGGACGCACGCGCCGGCGCGTGGATCGAGCGGACGACGCGCGTCGGCGTGCTGGCGCTGTTCGCCTGGCTCGTCTACGGCGCGTTCGTGCTGCGGCAGGACTTCATGCCGGGCGTGATGGGGATGTTGCTCTTCCTGGTCGGCGCCGAGTCGCTGCGCCCGCTGGAGGCGCGCAACGACATGCGCCTGTACTCGCTCACCTTCGCGCTGCTGATCGCGGCGACGGCGTTCTATCCGGGCCTCGGCTTCGCCGCGGGGTTCATCGCCTACGTCGCCCTGGCGGTGCTGGGGATGATGGTGGGATATCTCCGCCGCGAGTCCGAGCGCTTCCGCGGCGGCGCGCAGGTGCGCGTGGGGCGCCGCTTCCTGTGGACCACCGCCGCGCTCTCGCTGGTGACGCTGGGGATGAGCTCGACGGTGTTCGTTTTCTTCCCCCGCCTGCCGCGCGCGTGGACCATGCAGGGGCGCCGCGGCGCGGGCGACGAGGTGGCGGGCTTCAGCGACCGCGTCTCCATCGGCGAGTTCGGCGGCCGCATCGGCTCCAACCCCGAGGTGATGTTCCGCGTCGAGTTCCCCGACGGCCCGCCGGCGGACGCGCAGTCCATCCACTGGCGCGGCCGCTCGTTCAACCACTTCGACGGGTCGACCTGGAGCCGCGGCGCCTTCACCGCCGCGGGCGACCTGCCGCCGGCCGCCTACGCCGCGCGCTGGGGCGGCCCCTTCCGGCGGATGCGCATCTTCGGCGGCCCGCCGGGGACGGACGTGCTCTTCGGCCCGCACCCGGTGCTCACCGTCCGCCCGCGCTCGGCCATCCGCCCCTACCGCGGCCGCTCGGGCGACGTCTTCTACTCCGGCTCCGACAACCCCGTCTACTCCATCGTCAGCACCGCCGCGCGGCCCAGCGACGAGCAGCTGCGCGGCACCCCCGACGCGGACGGCGAGGCGCTCGCCGAGTACCTCCAGCTCCCCGCCCTCGACCCGCGCGTGCGGCGGCTGGCGGACTCGCTGGCGGCGGGGAAGACGGCGCGCATCGACCAGGTGCGGGCGATCGCGGACTGGCTGCACGACGAGTTCAGCTACACGCTCGACCTCCCCGCGTCCGAGTCCGAGGCGAGCCTGGAAGGCTTTCTCTTCCGCCGCCGCGCGGGGCACTGCGAGTACTTCTCCACCGCGCTGGCGGTGCTGCTGCGGACGCGGGGGATTCCCGCGCGGAACGTGAACGGCTTCCTGGGCGGGGAGTGGAACCAGAACGGGCGCTACCTGGCCGTCACCGGCAACGACGCGCACTCGTGGGTGGAGGTGTGGTTCGACGGGTGGGGATGGGTGCCGTTCGACGCCACGCCGCCGGACCGCGGCGTCGTGGTCGGCCGGGGGACGGCGGGATCGTGGCTGTGGCCCGCGCGGATGTGGGTGGACGGGATGGAGTACCGCTGGTACAAGTGGGTGATGGACTACAACATGGACCGCCAGCTCGCCGTCTTCCAGGGGATCGGCTCCATGTTCTCCGGCGCGGAGACGTCCACGCCGGGTCCGTCCGGCGCCACCCGCCGCGCACCGTTCCGCCTCGGTGGCCGATGGACGCTGGTCGCGTCCGCCGCCGCGCTGCTCACGCTCCTCGCATTGATCGCGCGACGGCGGCGGGGGACGCGGCTCGCGCCCGAAACGCGCGCCTACCTCGGCCTGCGCCGCGCCTACGTCCGCGCCGGCTGGGCCTCGCGCGGTGGCGGTGATGGGCCCCTCGCGTTCGCCGAGCAGTTGGCGCGCGAGGGAGCCCCCGGTGCGGACGACGCCGCCCGCGCCGTGGACCTCTACCTCCGCGCCCGCTTCGCCGACCCGCGCGACGAGTCCGCGCGCACGGATCTCGCCGATGCCGCCGCCCGCGCGAAGTCCGCCGTCCGCCGCGCGGGAAAGCGAAGGCGGCCCGCAGGTGTCTGACGTTCAGCGAGCGACACGACGAAGCCCCGGCCGATGCTTTGGCCGGGACTTCTCGTCTTTCAGAGGCTACTGGACAACGTCGAAAGCGTGCCCCTGTCGCTGGCGATAGATGTAGAAGTGTCCGTCGATCGTGAACACCCGGCGCACGTTCAAGGTTTCAGACGCCGCCACAAGAGACGCGTCCCCCAAGTCCATCGGCGTATCCGCGTAGTCCCGCATCAGCACTCGCATCCGCAGCCATTCATCCTCGGCTGACTTGTGCAACCGCACGATGCCCGCGTCCAGCCACGTCCAGAGTTCATCCTGCCCCCGCCAACCGAGATCCCGCCCGAGCACGTGCATGGCCTCGGCAAAGCATGGCCACGTGGTGATCAGGCCGGTGAACGGCAGCCGCGCGAGCGCAGCGCTACACCGATCATGGTGAGCGTCTCTCCGGTCTACGAGCGCGATCAGCGGGCCCGCATCGCAGAGCGTCATAGATGCCCCGTCCGCTTCTTCTCGAGCAGACCTTCCAGGAAGAGCTCACGGTGGCGTGACGATAGATCCCCACGCTCGCTGCTCACACGCCCGATGTATCCGGCCATACGATCCGCCAGCGTCTTCGGCGTCGATGCCCCATTCTCCGTGGCAGCCGCCGACCCGCTAGACGGCTCCGAAGCATCGCTCGGCGCCGAGGCACCATTCGCATCTGGGCAGCACTCCGGCAATCGCGCGGCGATCCACTCCGCCGGCGTGATGCCGGCAGCAGACGCCTCGGCTTCGATGCGGGCGTAGACTTCGTCCGATAGCTCGATCGATTTGCTCATGGGTGCATTCCCCCGAATCTGCTGCCGGCCTGTGGCCACCTCCTAAGCAGGAACCAGCGATTCCGTACCAAATCTAATCACAGCACACTCCTCACGTCTACGTGTAACCGTGGCCGCTTTCACGCGTGGGAATTGGACGCGATTGGAAGGTGCCCGTGTTCACGCTTTCATCTGCCCAACATCGACTTACAGAGAACTTGCAGCGGGGGAAACCTGAAAACCACCACATTCAATCCCCGCGTTCTGACCCAGCTTTGGCCGATGTGGCGAGATAGGAGCGCGGCCGCTCCCCGCCATCAATCAATCGGCGGAGGGGACGAGCGCGCGGTGGGGCTCCAGGGCGGAGCGCGGAGGGAGGGGGCGCGTGTCGAGCGTCCAGCGGAAAGAGCCCTCGCGCTCGATGCGCTCGCGGCGCGACAGGCCGCGGTAGCCGCACGGCGGCTTGCGCAGCATCCGCGCGAGCGCCAGGCCGATCCAGCCGAGCGGCAGGTAGTAGAACAGGATGTCCCAGTCGCGAAGGAAGGCGTGCAGCGCGTTGCGGGCGGGCGGGCGGCGGCGGTCGCGGTCGTGGCGGACGTACGCGTACGGCCACCCCAGCGGCGTGCGGCTCCAGATCCGCCCCTTCAGCCTGCGCATCGAGCGGACCAGGCCGCGCACGTCCCACGGCTTCGCGCCGTGCTCGACGACGGCGGAATCCAGCCGCTCCTGCGCCAGGCGCCGCACCCGCTCGGCCACGCGCAGCACCGCCTCGCGCTCGGGGTGCTCCAGGTCCGTCTCCCCCTCCTCGCGCAGCAGCTCGCGCACGTCCACGGGGTCGCCGACCACGAACACCATCCGGCAGGGGAAGCCGAGGTAGAAGACGAACGGGAAGAGGATCGCCAGGAACACCGTGGGGATGGGGAAGAACGGCAGCCCCACGGTGTTGCGGAACAGCCTGTTCAGCCACTCGAAGGTCACGCTGGTGGGGTTCACCCACTCGGCGTTCACGACGGAGACGAGGTAGACCGGCGCGCGGTGCTTGGCGGCGAGCGCCACGAAGCTGGAGTGGAAGTGCTGCAGCTGGTAGCGCTTGAGGAACCCCTTCCCGATCCCCGGCACCCCCTCGGGATAGTAGACCACCTTGTCGCCGCGGGCGAGGAGGGCGTCGTAGTTGGCGAAGGTCATGTCCACCCCGCCGCCACGCCGCCACCAGTTGTCCAGCCCGTACGGCCGCATCCACCATACCGCGGCCAGCTGCGGCGTGTAAACCGAGCGGCACTTTCCCGCGCGGCTCAGCCCGTAGTGCCGCCAGAGCAGCCCGTCCAGCACCACCGCGTCGTGCGGGAAGGCGTTGCCGCTGTGGTTGGGGGCGATGATCAGCGGCCCCGTCTCGGGGATCTTCTCGGCGCCGATGATGCGGCCGCGGAACCAGTGGTCCACGATCTCGCCCAGGAAGCCGCGGTTCAGCGACTCGATGTAGTCCCAGTCGATGGGGTCGTGCGGCGCCGGCTCCGCCGGCTCGGGCGGGAGCTCGGGGACGGCGTGGACCGCGGGGATCTCGTCCTGCTCGCTGTCGAAGCGCTCCCAGAGCTGCTCCAGGTCGGCGGCGGAGAGCTCCAGGTCGATGCGGAAGGGCGCGGCGGCGGCCGGCGCGGGCTTCTTCATCTCCCGAACAGCGAGAGGAGCACGGCGAGGAGGAACATCCCGCCCCACAGCAGCGGCGAGGCGTGCTGAATGGCGGCCAGGACGCCGCCGACGATGCACGCCGCGGCCAGGATGCTCCCCTTGATCCCCTGCAGCGGGTTCGACGGCGGGCGGTTGTTCAGGTGCTCGTCGGCGAACTTGAAGCCGGCGGACAGGAGCTGCGGCAGGCGCACGGCCACGTCCACCAGCTCGGGGCTGCCGCGCAGCACCTGGCGCAGCAGCAGGCGCGGATCGAACTGCTGCTGGAAGATCTTCGACACGTGCTTGCGCGAGACGGCGGCCACGTCGAGCTGGGGATCGAGCATCCGCCCGACGCCCTCGAAGGTAACCAGCGCCTTCACCATCAGCGTCATCTCCACGGGGAAGAAGACGCGGTAGCGCCCGCCCAGCCCCACCGACTCCAGGATCAGCTGCGCGATGGAGATGTCGCCGCGCGACACGCGGGCGATGAAGCGGCGCGAGAGGTCGGCCACGGCGCGGCGGAAGCCCTGCGGATCGCCGCCCTTTCCCACCGTCGCCATGTCGGTGAGGTAGCGGGTCGAGCCGTCCACGTCGCCGGTGACCAGCGCGTGGAAGTAGTACAGCATCTGCCGCCGCGTGCGCTCCTCGAATCTCCCGACCATCCCGAGGTCGATGAAGGCGACGCGGACGCTCTTGCCGGGAAGGATCATCAGGTTCCCGGCGTGCAGGTCGGCGTGGAAAAAGCCGTCGCGGTACAGCATGCGGATGATGGACGCTGCGCCCAGGTCGATCACCCGCTCGCGCTCCTCCTGCGTCAGGTCCTCCGTCGGCTCCGAGCCGGGCTTGAAGCCGCGCATGAACTCCATCGTCAGCACGTCGCCCGAGCTGAGGTCGCGATGGATGCGCGGGAAGGCGACGTCGGGCATGTCGCGGAAGTTCGCGGCGAAGGTCTCGGCGTTGTCCGCCTCGAAGTTGTAGTCGACCTCCTTGCGCGTGTAGGCGCTGAACTCGGCGACGATCTGCTTCGGCATGTAGCGTGGGATCACCCACTGCAGGAACGAGCCGACCATCCCCAGCAGCGTCAGGTCGCTCTCGATCATCTCCCGCACGCCGGGCTTGATCACCTTCACCACCACCGACTCGCCGCCGCGCGTCCGGGCCAGGTGCGCCTGGGCGATGGAGGCGGAGCCGATCGGCTTCTCGTCGACCGACGCGAACAGCTCCTCCAGCGGCACGGCGAACGAGCGCTCGATGATCTCGCGCACCTGGGTGAAGGGGATGGCCGGGAGGCGGTCGAAGAGGTTCTGCAGCTCGCGGGTGATGGAGCGCGGAAGCAGGTCCTCGCGGATGGCCATGATCTGGCCGAGCTTGATGTACGTCGGCCCCAGGATCTCCAGCCGCCGCCGGAGCTGCTGCGGGAAGGGGAGCTTCCGTATCTCCCGATCGAGGAACGGCCAGACGATGGACGCCGTGAGCCGCGGGAACCACGAGTGCAGCCCGTGCCGCCGCTCGCGCGGAAGCGCGCGCACGTACGCGGCCGAGCCGCCCGCCAGCAGCCCCAGCACGTGCTTGTAGACCACGAAGAAGCGCCGCACCACGCCGCGGTACGGACGCAGCGGGTCGAACACGAACGGCCGCGCGGGCACGGCGGGCACCGGCGCGGCGTGATGGTCGTGCGGCGGGGGAGATGCGGGGCGCGGCGGAGGTTCGACCGCCGGCTGGTCGCGCGCCGGCTCTTCGGCCACCGGCTCGGGGATGGGGGCGACGGCGCGCGGCTCGAGCAGCGTCGCGTCGTCGTCGAATACGCCGGGGCGCTGTGGCTCCGACTCGGCGGCGGGCGGCTCGTCGGCGGGGTTGGGCGGGGAATCGGCCTTCGGCTCGGTCGCCGCCTCGTCATCCCCGCCGTCGAAGGGGAACCGCGGCTCACCCGCCGGTTCGTCTTCTACGTCGAGCGGGAGGCGCGGCGCGGCGTCGGACGGCGGCTCCTCGCCCAAACCGTCGAGGAGCGGCTCGGCGTCGTCGAAGAGCTCCAGGCGCGGCTCCGCGGGGGTGGGATCGGCGCGGAAGCGCTCCGCCGACGGCTCGCCGCCGGGGTCGCCGTCCGCGCGTGGGGCGCGGGCCTGGGCCGGGTCTCTCCGCACGGGACTAGGCGTACAGCGTCTGGATGTCGTCGGCGTGCCGCTCGTTGATCACCCTGCGCTTGATCTTCATGGTGGGCGTCAGCTCGCCGGTCTCGATGCTCCACGGCCGCTTCACCAGCGCGAACTTCTTCACCTGCTCCCAGTGCGGCAGGTGCGCGTTCACCGCGTCGATCTCGCGCTGGATCAGCTCCATCACCCTGGGCGATGCGGCCACGTCGTCGGGCACCGTCTCCCCCGTCTCCTTGAGATACGTGGTGATGGCGGCCACATCGATCACGACCAGCGCGGTGCAGAACTGCCGGCTGTTGCCGATCACCACCGCCTGCTCGATGTACCGGCTGTGCGCCAGCCGCTGCTCGATGGGCTGCGGGGCGATGTACTTGCCGGTGGAGAGCTTCATCAGCTCCTTCTTGCGGTCGGTGATGGCCAGGAAGCCGGCGTCGTCCAGGTGCCCGATGTCGCCCGTGCGGAACCATCCGTCCGCGGTGAACGCCTCCTCCGTGGCATCGGGAAGGCGGAAGTAGCCCTTCATCACGTTGGGCCCGTGCACCAGGATCTCCCCGTCGTCCGCCGTCTTCACCTCCACGCCGGTGATGGGCTTGCCCACCGTGCCCGCGCGCAGGTGCTCCTTGGTGTACACGGCGATCACGGGCGAGGTCTCGCTGAGCCCGTAGCCCTGGCCGCAGAAGATGCCGATGGCGTTGATGAAGTTCATCACGTCGGCCGAGAGCGCCGCGCCGCCGCTGGTGATGGCCTTCAGGTTCCCGCCGAAGAGCGCGCGCAGCTTCTTGAACACCAGCGCGTCGGCGATGGCGTACTGGACGCGGTCGCCGATCCCCAGCGGACGCTCCACGTCATATCTGTCCGCTAAATCCAATCCCCACTTGAGGATGGACTTCTGCACGCCGCTGAGGGTGTCGACCTTGGCGTGGATGGCGGCGTACACCTTCTCGAGGAGACGCGGGACGGTGGAGAAGTGGACCGGCTTCACGAACGCCAGATCGGCCAGCATCTCCTCGAAATTCTCCACGAACCAGACGGGATAGCCGATGTGGAGATAGAGATACCCTAGCATCCGCTCGAAGACGTGCGAGAGCGGGAGATAGGAGAGGATCTTCTGCCCGCGCTGGCCCTCGATGTCCCACGGCATCCGCTCCAGCGAGGAGAGGGCGTTGGACGCCAGGTTCCAGTGCGTCAGCATCACCCCCTTGGGCGTGCCCGTGGTCCCCGAGGTGTAGATCAGCGTGGCGAGATCCTCCGGCTTCACCTCCGCGCGGCTGGCGCGGAAGAAGTCCGGCTCCTTCGCCCTGGCCGCCTCGCCGCGCGCGAGCACATCGCCCCACGTGTGCATCCCCTCGGCGAACGCGCCGCGGATGCCGATGACCGCCTTCAGCGTCGGTACCTGCGGGAGGATGCCGGCCACGGCGCGGTGCAGCTTCTCGGTGGAGACGACGTACGCCACCGCCTCGGAGTTCTCCAGGATGTACTGGATCTGGTCCGGCGGCTGGGTGGTGTAGATCGGCACGTTGACGGCGCCGAGGGAGAGGATGGCCTGGTCGGCCGCCAGCCACTCCATGCTGTTCTCGGAGTGCAGCGCCACGCGGTCGCCGCGGCGGACGCCCAGGTCGCGCAGGCCGTACGCGAAGAGCTCGACCTGCCGCTCGAACTCGGCGCGCGAGGTCTCGATCCACTTTCCGTCGCGCTTGGTGGCGACGGTGGTGGGGGTGACGTTCTTCGGCAGCCCCTGCTCGACCAAGGCCAGGAGCGTGGTGGGGTTGTACATGGGTCTCTCGGGTGAGAGGACGAAAGTGCCAGTGCCAAGTGCCGAGTGCCCAGTGGGTTCGGCGCGGAGGGCCGGCACCGAGGGCCCTCTCCCTGGCGCTTCGCGCCGGTCCCTCCCCCAAAACAGCCTGGGGGAGGGACGGGCTCGCTTCGCTCGTGACTCTTCAGATTCTACCGCCGTGCACGCGTCCCGGTGCCCGCACGCCTACTGGGCACTGGGCACTAGGCACTGGGCACTTATCTGTTCCGCCCGTACTGCTCGTGGCTCGACACCCAGTCCGACGACGAGATCGCCGCGGCCAGCGACAGCTCGCCCGCCAGCACCGCGCCGGCCACGATCTCCGCGAGCTTGTTCACCTTCCCTTTCCCCCAGCACCCCAGCAGCTCCAGGCACTCGCGCTGCGTCGGCAGCCCCGTGCCGCCGCCGTACGTGGCGACGATCAGCGAGGGGATGGTGATGGAGAGGTACAGGTCCTTCTCCGGCGTCAGCTCCACGTACACCACGCCCGCGCTGCTCTCCGCCACGTTCGCCACGTCCTGCCCGGTGGCGATGAACATCGCGGTGATGCAGTTGGCCGAGTGCAGCCCGTTGTTGTTGGCGCCGGAGAGGATCGAGCCGATGTTGGCCACGCCGTAGTGGTAGGCCAGGCTCTCGGGCTCCACGCGCATCTTCTGGATCAGCACGTCGCGCTTGATGATGGCCTCGGCCGTCACGCGCTTGCCGCGGGTGCGCATGATGTTGATCTGGCTGGCCTTCTTGTCGGTCGCGAAGTTCGACTCCAGGTAGAAGTGCCGCACGCCCGGGTACTGGTCCAGGATCCACGAGCAGGCCGCGAATGTCGCCCGCCCCACCATGTTCTGCCCCGCCGCGTCGCCCGTGTGGTAGTTGAAGCGCAGGTAGACGAACTTGTTGGCCAGGTAGTGGTCGATGTACTTCAGCTTCGCCACGCTGCTCGTCGCCTCGGCCTCGGCGGCGATGCGGTCGTGGTTCTGGTGCACCCACTCCACGAAGTCGCGCCCCTGCCGCGCGTCGTCGAACACGAAAACGGGCGCGCGCTGCATCGCATCTCCGACGACCGTGACCTTCACCCCGCCGCAGGCGTTGATCACCTGCATCCCGCGGTTGTAGCTGGCGACCAGCGTCCCCTCCGTCGTGGCGAGGGGGATCAGGAACTCGCCCTGCGCCTGCTCGCCGTGGATGGTCAGCGGCCCCGCGAAGCCGATGGGCACCTGCGCCACCCCGCTGAAGTGCTCGCAGTTCCCCTTCAGCAGGTGGGGATCGAAGGAGTAGCGCTTCACGTGGTCGAGCCTGGCGCCGCAGAACT